>JAFGSU010000351.1 GCA_016934435.1 Candidatus Zhuqueibacterota bacterium
ATCGCCGCTTCGGCCATCGCCTTTGTCGAGTATCTATCGCGTGCTTTCCCCGGCCTGCTGCATCTGGGATTGTTGCCAGAGCCGCTGGAGGCACAGATTGTAAAAAAAACCATGGCCGTGCTCATCATTGCGCTGTTCACGTTTATTCATGCGCGCGGCATTAAACCGGGCATTTTCGTACAAAACAGCCTGACGCTCATCAAAGTGGGATTGCTTGCGGGATTTATTATTACCGGATTTCTGCTGGGAAGCGGCTCCTTCAATCACATGCCGGCGCGTATCAACCTTACCTCCGGTTTCGCGCAATGGAAAAGTATCGGCCTTTCCCTTCTCTGGATCATGTTCGCTTACAGCGGCTGGAACGCCTCGGCGTATCTGGGGTCGGAAATTAAAAACCCAAAAAGAAATATTCCCCTCTCGCTGCTTTTAGGCACCGGACTGGTCATGGTTCTCTACCTGTTGATGAACCTGCTCTATGTTTATGCCATCCCGACGGCAGAGATGACGGATACCCTTTCCATTGCCGGGCTGGCGGCCGGAAAGCTATTGGGGCCCGCGTCGGAAAAAATTGTCTCCGTTCTTATCGCCTTTGCGTTGTTCTCTTCCCTCAGCGCCTATATCCTGCTGGGGCCGCGCGTTTACTATGCCATGGCCAAAGATGGGCTGTTTTTTAAATTCACCGCCGAGGTGCATCGTAAATACGGCGTTCCCCTCTATTCGATCCTTTTCCAGGGAAGTATTGCCGCATTGATGGTGTTGTTCGGCACATTCGATCAGTTGCTGACCTATATGGGCTTTAGCCTGGGCATTTTCCCCATTCTGGCCGTTCTGGGCGTATTCAAACTCGAGCGACGCCATCCCGCCGGCGGCATGCGCATGGGATACCCCGCAGCGCCGTTCATTTACATCCTGGCGGGTTTGGCGATGCTGTTTCTGTCGTTTATAGAACGGCCGTTAGAGTCCGTCATCGCCATCATCACCGTTCTGGCCGGTGTGCCGCTCTACTGGATGTTCAAAAAATGTGCCTGATCGCCGTCCTGTATTGAGGCCACCCTCTGCCCATTGAGCGGTTACCTGTCAGTGATTCTGCACCTGCCGGCGCAAATCGGCCACTTCAGTTTTTAACTCTTTGATAATCTCGATGAGATATACCGGTATCTTGTCGTAGCTGATGGCTTCGGGATTACCGTCTTTATTGTAGATGATGAGGTCCCGTAATCCGAGCTCATCCAGGTCCTCGGCAATATAACCGATGCTTTTATCTCCGGATGTTTTATAGGTGAACGAAACCGGTTTTATATCCAGTATTTTAGTGAAATCGTGTTGCAGCGGTTTAATGTCGGTTTTATATCGCCTGGACGAAGAGGAAAGCTGAAAATGACCGCCGGAAGCGACGACCAGGGCGGTTCCGGTTCCGCTGGGTAAACCGGCGACCGAAAGTCTGCTCTGGGGATCGGTTGTGCCGATACCGACATTGCCACCGAAAAAGTTCTTTGCAGGACCGGCTGCAAAGACACAATAATCAGTTGCATCATCATTGGGATTTGAAAAATATCCAGCAGCTCGCGTGACTTGTGCACCCTTGAGAAAATCATTCCATGGAAGCACATCATAATTGCTAAGCCACCCATGAACGCCGCAAAGAGAATAAAAACTACCGGTATAATCCGTCCAATGATAACCAAGCTCACCTCCGGAATAAGAAACATCATTCCATTTGACGAGTGCACCGGCCATACCTGCTCGCGCCGCCACATTCGATGGCGGGGATGCCCCATTAGTACTTGGCGGCAGGGCGCCGCTGATGGATGTGGCCGATTCTCCGGCCATGTAATCATCATCCGCATTAGCCACCAGACCATGCCAGACATAATTTGTAGCGGGGCCGGGGGCATCATCATGTCGCACCCACCTTCCTCCTACCAGCAGTGTTGCTACTTCACTGGTGGTATTAATATTGACATAGGGATAACCGGTGGCCGTCTCGGAAAAATAAAGGCCCTGGTTGGCGCCGCCATCCCTTGAAATCCAGTTGCTTTGCATATGGATATTCTGGGTGGCGATATGGTTGCCGAGGTTGTCGCCTGCGGCGTTAATGGTAATGGTATTGCCGGTTTCTGACAAACTGATATTGTTTCCCGCCTGCAGGGTCACATCGCTGGCGCTGTTGCTGATATCGATGATGGATGTGGTTGCCGTACCGACGCCGACGGATAGACCTTGAGCGTCCGTATTTATCGCGCTCAATGTGATGGTATTACCGGATTCCGACAAACTGATATTGGTTCCCGCCTGTAGGGTCACATCGCTGGCGCTGTTGCTGATATCGATGATGGACGTGGTTGGTGTACCGACGCCGACGGATAGACCTTGAGAATCCGATCCTGTTGGCGGCACCTGCCAGGTTCCGTCGCCGCGCAAATACTGACTGGTTGTACCGGCAGCCAGAGCCGACAGGTCGCCATCCACATCGCTGAGCACTACTCTGTTGTTGCTGGCGCCGGCCAGGGTTGCGAACCGAACCCCGCCGGTGGTATGCAATTGAGCTTGCGGATTGGTTAAACCAATACCCAGCCTATAATTGGCAGCGCTCCAGAACAGATTCGACGATGAAGAAAGATTTGTTGACACCGAACCGGGCGTCCCGGACCAAAAAGCGACCTGGGTCGCGATGCCTGAACCACTTACACTACCCGGCAACGAAGCTACCGTACGTTTTTTGACTTCACCCAGATCGTCCAATCCCAAAATATAACTTAATGTATTATCCTGAGTTACATTATGGATCTTTAATGACGGTACCCAGGCTGCTTGCGCCTCCAAAGTACCGGTATTTTTCGCGGCATTCGGTTCAATCGGAATCGGAACACCAATCTCGAGCAAAGCACTTGGAAACGTGTTGCCGATGCCTAATCCGTTCGTATTTAAACGCATTACTTCGGACCATAAAGACGTTGGTAAAGATTGATAAGAATTAAATGCCATGTAACCTACGGTAGCGACCTGATTCCCTTGTTGGATGCCACTGGTGATCGATGTGGTGATTTCGTTGGCAGCATTTCGCATCACAATCTGGCCTCTATCCAGCTGCGTCTCATCCAGCGGCCCTTTTAGCTCCAATCGCCCAACCGGATTGTTCACACCTATACCCATATTACCACTCTGTGTAATACGAGCAATTTCCTTGTCGGCGGTATCTTTAACAATCATCTGCGCCTCTACGATCACACTGGATAGAAAAATCCAACATGAGAGCACAATTAATCTTTTCATAACATCCTCCTTATAGATAGCTATGAATTCTTTTGAAATTTCTACGATGATTATTCTCTCTGGATTAATACTAAAAAATTCGTTAAAAGGAAGTAATGATCACCCCGCCTGAACGGCTTTTTCTATTTGGTTTCTTGTTTTCCCGGGGTATGATATATCTTTTACCAGCTTCTTTTCCACTTACATAAGAGCAAAACACATGCCAGAATTGATATATAA
>JAFGSU010000352.1 GCA_016934435.1 Candidatus Zhuqueibacterota bacterium
GAGAATCTGACCAACCTTCGCCTGCTGCCGGAACGGGGCGCCTATATTTTTATCGGCGCCCTGCCCATCGTCGACGGCAGCGGCTCCCCCGCGCGCGTGCTCGCCCTGGTGCCGACCGATTAGCGGTGGATCGTCTTTGCCCATGATCGTAAGCGAATTTGTCCCCTCTGCAACAATGAGATCGCGCTGGATCGCTGCGATATCTGCAAGCGTTGATTTAAAAACAGTGCGGGGAGTAAGGTACCGTTATTCGAAAAAAGTCCTTGCTTTTGATATTGGTAAAATTTAAGTTAATAGTATGAGAAATCTGACTGAAAAAGAGTTGATCAGGTTGATCCAATCTGTTTTTCCATTTTTATCGCATGATCGTGTTTTTGCCATCTTGGTTGATATACCCCGGAATCAGGCGGATGACAATCCCGATTGGCAGAAACGGCGCAAAATAGCCGTACAGTGGCGCAATATGCTCATGCATCAACTATCGGCGTTAAAGCTGGAAAAAATAGCGCTGTTTGCCTATGAACGAGTCGAAAGGAATAACGGCAATCTCCCGGATCAGGTAACCCTGTTAGATGATGTAGTGCCGGATAGCGCTGATATGCTGGACGATGTCGGTGAATCCTATACTTTGCAGCGAATGCTCAACGAAACGCATCTATTTTTAGCCCTGACCGAGTTTTCGGCTACGGCGCCGCTGAAAATAGCGGCGAAAAAATACGATTTCCGGGCTGCTACCATGCCGGGTTTTAACGAGCGCATGCTTCCGGCCTTGCGATTGGACTATCGGGAAGTAAATCGTCGTCTGCAGATCATCAAAGAAAAGCTGGATGATGCTGTCGCCGCCAGAATTGAATTTCTGATCTCGAATGAGGAACACTATAAGTTATTGATCGACCTGCGGTTTCGCAAAGCCACGGTCAGCGGCGGGCGGTTTCCGGCAATGGGCCAGGTCGGCAACCTGCCGAGCGGAGAAACCTATATCGTGCCTTACGAGGGGGAACAGGCCCCGGAGAGTCGCAGCGAAGGAATAATGCCGGTACAATTCGGAGACGAGGTGGTGTTGTATCGGATCGAAAAGAACCGAGCGCGTTCGGTGGAGGGGCAGGGCAAAGCCGCTGCGCAGGAGCGCAAGCATCTGGTAGAGGAACCGGCCTATGGCAATCTCGCAGAGCTGGGGTTCGGCGTGTTGCGCGATTTTGGCATCCTGCCCATCAATGAGATTTTGCTCGATGAAAAACTGGGATTGCATATCGCGTTTGGCCGCAGCGATCATTTCGGCGGCGCTGTCGGGGAAGGCCATTTTTCATCCCCCGCCGCCATGATCCACATCGATCGTATCTATATTCCCGAGTGCCAGCCGAAAATCCACGTCCCGGCCGTGGTCCTGCAGTATGAAAATGCGCCGGACGAAACCATCCTTTCCGATGGCGCCTATACGATTTTTTAATCGCCCTCATCAACAACACAGTTCCTCCATACACCGCCGGGGCGGCGCAAGCCGATCCTGAGAAAAAAGAATATGCGTTAAATCACTAATATTCGCGCTGTATGAAAAAACCGGGAACTTTTTGCTTGATTTTAAGTCTACTTTAATGTAATTTATCCAACCGACGGCAATCTTGTAGATTGCTGAGGTGGGGATGTTGAAGAAAGTTGTTCCGACCATTTCGGCGGTTCGCATAATTTTACCAGTTCTTTACTACTATGAAATGTAAAAGACGCCAATCGGTACCTGAAATAACCAAAATCGCACAATCCAAGCGAATTGCGATCGTCGAAATAGTTCGCTTATGGCCATAAAAAGTGCATCCCATCCGGTGCACTTTTTTTTTTATCGAGAAAACAGAGGAGAGATCACATTGAGAAAAACCCTGGAAGCCCTGATCAAATTACAGGAGATAGATTGCCAGCTGCGTGCGATAGAACAATCCAAAGGTGATTTACCGCAAAGGATTGGGGCTATTTCAGAAGAGATAGAGGAAAAACAGGCCGCTTTAAATGATAGATTAGCCCGCATTGAGAATCACAGGGCTTCCCAGCGCAATGCCGAAGCCGAAGTATCGCTATTGCGGGAAAGATTGAAAAAATATCAGGATCAGTTATACAAAGTCAAGACCAATAAGGAATACGATGCGATTACGCTGGAGCTGGAAAATACAGAGTCGTCCATAGATAAATTTGAATATCAGGTGTTGGAATCGGAAGAGGAGGAGAAAGAGTTACAGGCTGAAACGGAGGAACTGGAACCGCAATTGCAGGCGCTGCAGGCCACTTTGGTGGCGAGCGAGCAGCAACTGCAGGTGATGATGGCGACGAATGCCGAAAAAGAGGCGGAATTATTAGCCAGGCGGCAATCCATCGTTGGTTTGTTATCGCGGCAGGTATTGAGCATGTATGAACGTATTCGACATGGGCGTGGCGGCATCGCCCTGGCGTTTTTAAAGGATGGCGCCTGTAGTCAATGTTCATCACGCATTCCGCCGCAAAGGGGTTTGGAGATCAGGATGATGAACAACATGTTTGTGTGTGAAGTATGCGGTCGCATCCTGGTGTGGGATGAAATGCGGGATACCCCTTGTATTGAAAGCGAAATGAGCAAAAATAAATAAAAACCTGTTTGCGCAAGTCGGCCAGATGATCGCGTCCGTGATTTTACGGATGAGGAAAGTCCGAACTCCGCAGAGCAGGGTGGTCCGTAACGCGGACCCGTCGTGAGGCGGGGAAAGTGCCACAGAAAACAGACATTCCGCTTTATGCGGATTAAGGTGAAAAGGCGAGGTAAGAGCTCACCGGGCCGATGGCGACATCGGCCGCAGGGTAAACCCCACCCGGAGCAAGACCAAATAGGAGGGAAGAGGCTGCTCGTCTCGTTCGACCCTCGGGTAGGTCGCTTGAGGTGCCGGGCAATCGGCATCCCAGATAGATGATCATCGGTCCGCCCATGGGCGGATTACAGAATTCGGCTTATCGGCCGACTTGCTTTTTTTTCGCGCATGAGCATAATTCGGCTTGTGCATTTCATAAAATAAATTCTTTAACCGGAGTAATCATACATGCAACTCAGATGGGATGTCGTTGATCAATTCTCGCCACAGGAGATAGCCGAGCTTGCCGAGAAGTTACGCATCCCGGACATCATCGCCAAAATGTTGTTGCGCAGAGGAATAGCCGACCTCGATATTGCCCGGCGGTTTTTTCGCCCGTCGCTGGACCAACTCTATGATCCTTTTATCATGCAGGATATGCAAAAAGCTGTCGACCGGCTGAGAAAGGCTATTTTAAGCGATCAAAAAATAATGATTTACGGCGACTATGACGTGGACGGTATCACCTCGGTCTCGTTCCTGTATCTCATCTTACGCGAACTCGGCGCCGATGTGAATTACTATATTCCCGATCGGCAATTGGAGGGGTATGGACTCTCCGAACAGGGTATCGAAACAGCCAAACAGCGAAACATCGATCTCATCATATCGGTGGATTGTGGCATCACCGGGCATGCGGAGATTGAGCTGGCGAAAAACGCCGGCATCGATGTCATCGTCTGCGATCATCATGAACCCGGGCCTACGCTTCCCGGGGCTGATGCCCTGCTGGATCCCAAACGGCTTGACAGCAGCTATCCCTTTCGAGAATTAGCCGCGGTGGGCGTCACCTATAAATTTTGTCAGGGTCTGCTGATGCGCATGGATATCGATTTATCCATCCTGGAACATTATCTGGAGCTGGTGGCTATCGGTACGGCAGCGGACATTGTACCTCTGGTGGATGAGAATCGAATTTTTGTCAAAATCGGCCTCGATCGACTCAATGAAAGCGAAAACCTCGGCATCAAGGCGCTGCTCGAAGTCGCTTCTTTATCCACCAGGGAAATCGGTACCGGTCACATTGTGTTCATCATCGCGCCGCGCATCAATGCGGTGGGTCGCATGGGAGATGCCGAGCGTGCAGTCAAACTGCTCACCACCGATGATGCTAATGAAGCGAGGGAGATAGCCGGGATTCTGGAGATGGAAAATCGCCATCGCAAGAACGTCGATGAAGAGACCTTCCGTCAGGCGTTGATCCAGGCCACGGAACAGTACGCCGATCAGGCGATCCGTTCATTGATTCTTTCGCAACGGGGTTGGCATCCGGGTGTGATCGGTATTGTCGCTTCCCGTGTGGTGGAGCGATTTTACCGTCCTACCATTCTTATCTCCATCGAGAATGGTGTGGGCAAGGGCTCGGCGCGCAGTATCGAAGGATTTGACCTGTACGATGCCCTTAAAAGCTGTGAAGACCTGTTAGTGGGCTATGGCGGCCATAAATATGCCGCCGGTCTGTCCATCCTGGAAGAAAATATCGAAGCCTTTAAAGAACGATTCGAGGCGGTGGCGAACAGTCGCATCATCGAAGAACAACTGGTGCCGAAACTGTCCATTGATGCGGAATTGCATCTGGACCAGATCGACGCCATGTTTCTCAAATTGCTGCGCATGTTCGCACCGTTTGGACCGCATAATATGCGGCCGGTTTTTGTCAGCCGTAACCTGAATGTGGTCGGTAATCCCGTCATCGTCGGCGGCAATCATTTAAAATGCAGAGTTCAGCAGGGGCGAGCCGTCCATGAAGTGATCGGATTCGGTATGGGTGACTGGCTCAAAGAAATCCAGAAAAAGGCGCGCGGCCTGGACCTGGCCTATGTGATCGAGGAAAATGAGTATATGGGCCGAAAAAATTTACAATTACGCGCCAAAGATATTAAATTCAGCCAGTAACGGCGTATCATCTCAACAGGAGAGACCTATGGACGCAAGAGACGAAAAAAGCCGCGTGTGGATGAACGGCAAATTTGTACCCTGGAAAGAGGCGAACATTCACATCATGTCGCACGTCGTACATTACGGCTCCAGCGTTTTTGAGGGTTTGCGCTGCTACGAAACACCGATAGGATCGACCATTTTTCGCCTCAGGGATCATATTCGTCGATTGTTGGATTCGGCAAAGATATACCGAATGCCGGCGCCCTATTCCATGGATGAGATCATCCAGGCCTGTCATGATACCATCAAAGTCAATGGATTCAAGTCGGCCTATTTGCGGCCAGTCATTTATCGCGGCTATCATTCGCTCGGCGTCGATCCGCGCAGCTGTCCGGTGGAGGTTGCCATCGGCGCCCTCAACTGGGGCAAATACCTGGGCGACGATGCCCTGGCCGAAGGCGTGGATGTGCGCATTTCTTCCTGGCAACGCATGGCGGCCAATACCATGCCGGCCATGGCCAAAGCCGCCTCGAATTATATGAATTCACAACTGATCAAGATGGAAGCCAACGCCGACGGCTACGTCGAGGGTCTGGCTCTCGACAGCAATGGGTTTGTAAGCGAGGGCAGCGGCGAGAATGTATTCCTGGTGCGGGACGGGAAGGTCTACACCCCGCCCACCTGCTCCAGTATTCTTCTGGGCATCACGCGCGATTGCATCATCACGTTTCTGCGCGAAATGAATTTGCCTCTCATCGAGGCGGTCATCCCCCGGGAAATGATCTATATAGCCGATGAACTGTTTTTTACCGGTTCCGCTGCCGAAATTACCCCCATCCGTTCGGTGGACCGGGAAACCATCGGCAGTGGTCGACGCGGCCCGATCACGGAAAAATTGCAGAATCGCTTCTTTGAATATCTTAATGGTGAATGTGAAGACACCTATGGATGGCACCATTACATTCGATAAAAACAACGACGAAGCGGATGTTTATCATCTTTCACCGCCCGGTTCGCGGCGCCTGGCACGTGAAATGGCGCTGCAGGGTCTCTATGCCCTCGAATTCAACGGCGATTCCGTGGAAAAAACGGTCAATGATGTATTTTCACTCTATCCGGAAAGTATCGTCGTCGAACCCTTTGCCGCCGAGATGATGCAAAAGACTTATACGCATCGCCGGGAACTGGACCAGTATATCCGTCAGCACGCCACCAACTGGGATTTTGAGCGCATCGCCGTCATCGACCGACTTGTACTGCGCATGGCTATCTGCGAGTTACTTCATTTCTGGGATATTCCCCCCAAGGTGTCCATCGATGAGGCCATTGAACTGTCAAAAATGTATAGCACCGATCAGAGCGGCCGATTTGTGAACGGCATCCTTGATGCTGTGTTGCTCGATCTTAAAAAGGCCGGTCAGCTAATCAAATCCGGCAGGGGATTGCTGGAAGGTAACAACGACCGCGCTGAATAACGAAAAGGAATTTGTAAATGGGATCTGTAAGTGATATTTTTGCCAAGATGATGGGCGGGACCAAAAACGAACGCGAACTCAAACGTCTCCGGCCATTAGTCGAGGATATTAACCGTTACTTTGAGACCTATCATGTGCTTACCGACGACGAATTGAAAGCCAAGACTCAGGAATTTAAGTACCGTTTGCGTATGGGCGAAACTCTGGATGATATTTTGCCCGAAGCCTATGCCGTGGTCAAGGAAACCTGTAGCCGCCTGCTGGGGAAAAAATGGATCGTACGCGGAATAGAAATCGAATGGAATATGGTGCCATACGACGTCCAGCTCCTGGGCGGCATTGTTTTGCACGAAGGCAAAATCGCCGAGATGGCGACCGGTGAAGGTAAAACCCTCGTAGCCACCATGCCGCTCTATTTGAACGCCCTCAGCGGCAAAGGGGCTCACCTGGTGACGGTGAACGATTACCTGGCGCAACGCGATTGCGAGTGGATGGGTAAGATATATGAATTCCTCGGCCTGACGGTGGCGGCCCTGCATAATGAGATGGAGCCGGAGCAACGCCGGCGAGCCTATCAGGCGGATATCACCTACGGTACCAACAATGAATTCGGCTTTGATTATCTGCGCGACAACATGGCGGTGGATGTCTGGTCGGTAGTTCAGCGCAAATTGAATTATGCCATTGTAGATGAGGTGGACAGTGTGCTGATCGACGAATCGCGCACCCCGCTGATCATCTCCGGCTCGGTCGGCGCGCCGCGCAATGTTTATTATGAATTGAAACCCGTTGTCGCCAATCTCTACCGGCGCCAGCAGGAGCTGGTCGTCGAATTGTTCCGACAGGGCAAAGAATTGCTGGATAAGAATGAAGAAGAGGCCGGATTACACCTGCTGCGGGTGCTGCGCGGCGATCCTAAAAATCCACAACTGCTCGAACTGCTCACTTCAGAATTCTGGGTCAAAAAATTGATCGAACGGTTGCAGGGGCAGTACGAAGTGAATAAAGACATGGGCACGGTGGATTCGGAATTATACTATACCATCGATGAAAAGAGCCATGTGGTCGACATCACCGAAAAAGGCCGAATTTTTCTTTCCGGCGGCCGCGACCAGGATATCGTGCATAAAATACAGCATCTCGATGAAATCGACGAACGCATGGCGGCGCTGGCGGAACAGAAGAACGCCCGTCGCTATTACAGCCAGGATGCCATCGCCGGGTTCTGTGACGGCATCACCCCGGCCGGTAAAGCAGCCCTATGCGGTGCGGACAGGCCTCTTTCGGATCAGCTCACCGCTGCCCTGACCGCATTGAGCGAACGCATGGCGCGTATTCCCAATGCCCTTCAGGAACTGGGGCAAGACAAAAAGATGGATAAATCGGCCGCGGCCCGGCAATTTTTTGTCTATTCCGGTAAAATCGATCGACAGGTGGTCGGGCTGACGGAACAGGGCCACCATTTTCTCCTCCAGGGCGAAGCGGACGGCGAACTTTCAGCGCTGGTAGCGACCCTGGCCGCGCTCTTGCAGTCGCTGGAAAGTCCCGAAGGAGCGGAACGGGCTGAAACCGATCGCATCAGAGAGCTCGCGGCAGGCTATTTTCAGCTGGACAAACAGACCGGCGCCCCGGCCGGCCTGACCGAAGTGGGCCAGACAGCGCTGCTGGCCATGCACCTGGGCGGCATACCCGAACGCGCACCGCTGGTATTCAAAATCGCAACCATGATGCAGGGGGATGAGGTCAAACCGGGCGCGGATATAACCACCGCAATGCAAGGGCGTCAGGATTATTTTGAATTTGGCGACAGGGGCGCCATCCCCAAACATATTTCGGAAAAAGGCCGTATCGCCCTGCTCGGCGGCAATCCGGATTTATACATTCTCCCGGATCGCAGCATCGTCGAAGATCGCGATCGCCAGATTCAGGAATTACTGGATCGGACCCTCAATCAATCCGCTTACGATTACGTCGAACGCGTCATCGCCATCGAAAAACTGGAAAAAGATTTCACCCAGTTGCATCAATTTTTACAGGACAAGCCGGTTGAAGAACGAAACGCCTATTTTTCACAGCTTGATGACCCTCGATCCAGCCATAAACGGATGCAGATATCGGCGCTGGCACAGCATGTTCTTTCGGATCACGCCGAGCAAACCCGCAATCTGGCGCGTAAAATGGATCAACTGCTGAATTCGGCAAAAAGCAATCAGCGTACGTTGTTCAGACTTGACGGGCAGGATCGCCTGGCCGGATTGTCCGAATCGACTTTGGACCAGCTGCTGGAATTGCCCTTCCAGGAGGTGAAAAAAAAGATCGAGGAGTGGCGGCGACAGACGCCCTCCGATACGGATGGCAGCACGCTGGCGTTGCGGCAAAGCCTGGATCAATATCTCAACCGTGCGTTTCCGCAGGCCGACGGTCAGCAAGCCGTCAGCCTGTCGCGCAAATATGAAGAAGTGGACCGTTTTGCGCGCATTTTTAACATGGTTTTTGACGTCTATTACCGCAGCGATCTGACCGAGGCGGAAAAACAACGTCAAATCCGGCGCTATTTCACCTATGAAGGTACGCTCGACGGCAAGTCCCTGGCCGAGGTCCCATTTACCGGATTGTCGGATTCGGGCTTTCGTTTGCTCATGGGAGATGCACAGGCCAGACAGCAGGTGGCGGAAAGACTGTTCGACCTGGCCAGGGATCCGGACATCGATCAGGAAGCCCTGTTCGAGTTCGACGGTGAACCATTGCCCAGGGGATTGGACAAGACGACGCGCATGCAATTGCTCGACGGTTTGCCCTTTTTCAGTTATAGCGACGAACTGGCCAAGTTTCGCGAAGAAGTGCTGCATCTCACCACCAAAAAAGTCAATACCCGGGCCGAGCTCGACAGCCTGCTGCCCAGGGAAAAAGCCCATCTGCGCAGCCGTCACATCCTGTTAGATGATCGGGAGATGAATGAATTATTGTTCAAGGCGCATGCGCCCAACACCGTTATCTCGCCGGAGGAAATAGACCACTGGTGCCGGATTCAGCTGGAACGCAAGCCGCGGCGCATTCTGGAGGAGCAACGCGACCGCAAGTGGCGGGAATATACCCAGGTGGAAGAAAGGGTACAGAATATTTCGCAGCTGTTACGCGCCTATACGCTGTATCACAGGGATGTGGAATATGTGGTCAAGGCGCTGGAGGATACCGATCTGCGCGGCCGGGCTTCGGGGCAAAA
>JAFGSU010000353.1 GCA_016934435.1 Candidatus Zhuqueibacterota bacterium
GCATTGCCATGAACGGCGACGAAATTCAGCCGGGCCAGTATGCCGTCAGCGCCAGCAACCGCAATTTTAAAGGCCGACAGGGCAAGGGCGGTCGCACATTTTTAGCGAGCCCGTTGACCGCAGCCGCGTGCGCTGTGACCGGGCGCGTCACCGATGTTCGCACGTTTTTATCGTGAGGTATCTATGGAGCCTTTTACCGTATTACAGAGTACCTGTGTCGTCCTGCCGGTGGATAATATCGATACCGATCAGATCATTCCGGCGCGATATCTGAAAGGCACGGACAAACAGGGATTGGGTCAGCATCTTTTTCAGGATTGGCGCTATGATGAAAAGGGACGACCGAAAGCGGATTTTATCCTCAATCAGCCGCAGGCGCGATACGCGAAAATTCTCGTGGCCGGCGATAATTTCGGCTGTGGCTCCAGTCGCGAACACGCGCCCTGGGCCCTGGTCGATTTCGGTTTTCGCGCCGTGGTCAGCTCCGGCTTTGCCGATATTTTTCGCAATAACGCCCTGAAAAACGGCTTGCTGCCGGTGCAAATACCGCAGCAGGAATTGAAAAACTTGTATGCGCTGCCCGGGGGAGGAATCCTTACCATACATCTAACGGAGCAGTCCCTCATCCTGCCCGACGGTCATTCGCTGCCGTTCGCCATCGAATCCTTTTACAAGACCTGTTTGCTGCAGGGACTGGATACACTGGGGTATCTTTTCAAGTACGAAAAAGAAATTGCAGCGTATGAACATGCGAAACCTGCGCGGGTCAACACACGTATGTAATAAGAGAAGGCACGGATTTTTTAGCTATTGACCACAAGGGCGCGGAGAAAAAAATCTGAAAAAATTACAAATAATTGTTGCTATTTTCCAATTAAAAGTTATATTTAAAAGATTATGAGCGGATACAATACCGAAATAGGGCAAGCACCTTCCCGTTTGTCTTCAGCCAAAGCCGCCGCCTGGCAGTCTGAGGAAAGCTATGCTCATTTCGGAAAGTTTTTCGAATGGACCGCTCCGAGCATTACAAAAACGCTTTATTTAAATCTCCTATCCCTGATCCTCATTCTTAGCCTCTTGCTCGCGATACTGCTATAAAAACAGTAAGTGCAAGAGGTAATCCAAACAGAATCCAACAATCACCACCATTCGCAGCGCCGTTTTACACACCTCTTGCATAGGGCTCAGTCTATTAATGAGCAACACTTTTGGGATGGATATCCCCTGATTGGGAATGCGTCGAAACCGATTTTTTTCGATGTCTTTTGATTGCTGATAGCTCTTTTAAAGAATTTTGTATTCTCCGGACCATTGAATTGGTTTCGATGCAACGGAAATGGCAAAAGTTAACAAAAGCAAAATCGGCTGAGGCTTTCTAAAAAGTCTAAAATATCAACAAAAACAGAAGAGAGGTCCTATGACAGGAGCAGAACTCATCATCAACGGCCTGCAGAAGGAGGGCGTGCGTGCGGTTTTCGGCTATCCGGGTGGAGCGGTGCTGGATATTTTCGACCGGCTCTACGAGGCCAGAGTGCCTTTTTATCTGACCCGGCACGAGCAGGGCGCCGCGCATGCGGCCGACGGTTATGCGCGCGTTTCGGGCGAGGTCGGCGTTTGCCTGGCCACTTCCGGTCCCGGCGCCACCAATCTGGCGACGGGATTGGCCACCGCCAGCATGGATTCCATACCGTTGGTGGCCATCACCGGGCAGGTGGCGACGCACCTGATCGGCAACGATGCTTTTCAGGAAGTGGATATCATCGGCATCAGCCGGTCGATCACCAAACACAACTTTCTAGTGCGGGATGTGAACGAGTTGGGCAAGGTATTTCGCTCCGCTTTTTACATAGCCCGCAGTGGTCGGCCGGGCCCGGTGCTCATCGATGTGCCCAAAGATGTACAGCAGGCCAAGACGCAGCTGCCTTATCCCGGGGATGTGAACATCCCGGGATACAAGCCCACCATCAAAGGCCATTCACAGCAGATGCGTAAGGTGGCGGGCCTCATTGCCCATGCGCAGCGGCCGGTGATTTTTGCCGGCGGCGGCGTCATCTCCAGCGGCGCCAGCGACGAACTGATGCAACTATCGGAGAAAATCCAGGCGCCGGTCACCACGTCGCTGATGGGATTGGGCGCTTTTCCGGAAGTGCATCCCCTGGCATTAAAAATGCTGGGAATGCACGGCACCGAATACGCCAATTACGCCATTCAGGAAGCGGATTTGCTCATCGCTATAGGCGCCCGATTCGACGACCGCGTCACCGGCAAGGTGGACAAGTTCGCCCCCAAAGCGCAGATCATCCATATCGACATCGATCCCACCTCGATCCGCAAGAATGTCGAGGTCACAGCGCCGCTGGTGGGCGACGTCAGAAACGTCCTGATCGATCTCCTCAAAGAAGTCAAGCCGATGCGGCATGATGCGTGGCTCGAACAGATCGATGACTGGAAAAGCAAACATCCGCTGCGTTATCAGCAAAACCATCATATTTCACCTGGACAGATCATCGAGCAGGTGGCCAATTTGACCAAGCATCAGGCGATCATCGCCACCGAAGTGGGGCAGCACCAGATGTGGACGGCGCAGCTGTATAATTTTCTCACCCCGCGCAGTTTTCTTTCTTCCGGCGGACTGGGCACCATGGGGTACGGCTTTCCGGCCGCCATCGGCGCGCAGGTGGCGCAGCCGGATCGCACCGTGGTCCTCATCGCCGGCGACGGCAGCATCCAGATGAATATCCAGGAACTGGCAACGGTGGCGACCTATCAATTGCCGCTCAAAATCATCATCGTCAACAACCAGTCGTTAGGCATGGTGCGGCAATGGCAGGCGATATTCTATAACAGGCGTTTTTCCAATACCTGCCTGCGTCGCCGCAGCGACTGCCCGAAAGAATGCGACGGTGACCAGAATGGTTGTCCAAAATATATACCCGATTTTTGTCAACTGGCCGAGGCCTACGGCATACCGGGTTTGCGCGGCGACAAACCGGAACAGGTAAGGCCGACGCTGGAAAAAGCCCTAACGACATCCGGACCGGTGCTGGTGGAATTTATCATCGACGCGGAGGAGAACGTCTTCCCGATGGTGCCCGCCGGCGCGGCAATCGATCAAATGATAAGAGGAATGGCCTGATGAAACATATAATCAATCTCGAAGTGGCGAATACCATCGGTGTGGTGGCGCGGGTAACCGGCATGTTCACGGCGCGCGGTTTCAACATCGAAAGCATCTCCGCCGGCCGCGCCAGCATGGAGGACGGCAGCGCCAATGTAACCCTGGTGGTGCGCGGCGACGACTGGGTGATCGAACAGGTCACCAAACAGCTGAACAAGCTCATCGACGTCATTCGCGTCAGCGACGTCACCGAAAGCGATTTCGTCGGTCGGGAATTGCTGCTGATCAAAATCAATTGCCCGCCGGCCAAACGCACCGAGGTGTCGATGATCACCAATATCTTTCGCGCCAAGGTGGTGGACATCAGCAACCGCTCGATGACGTTCGAGTTGACCGGCATCGATGCGAAAATCACCGCTTTTATCGAAACCCTGCGGCCCTATGGCATCAAAGAGATCTCGCGCTCGGGCACCATCGCCATGGTGCGGGATTCGCAGTATAAAAGCTGATCTTGATTGGATGGATGCTCCCAATCCTTTTTTTCAACAGCATATGGCGGGAGAGGCTGGTCTAATCCGGAATACATTTTTTAGCAACTTTACTCGACGTTTCTCTGCACGCTCTGCAGTTATTTATTTGGTATTTATTTCCCGGATGACCTTAAATATATTGTTGATTAATATTTTTTCCAAATTCGGTGTTGACCGGGAATTTGAAGTGACGGGTTGCTACCCGCAGGGTTATCGGAATAACTTGTAGACACCTAACCGGCATTTTAGCTTGAAAACGATCACCTATAAAACTCGGAGGATTGAATGAAAGTTTATTACGATTCGGATGCAGATTTAAATCTGCTCAAGGGGGTCAAAATCGCCGTGCTCGGCTACGGCAGTCAGGGCCATGCCCATGCGCTCAACCTCAAAGACAGTGGTTTGGATGTCCGTGTGGGATTGCATGAAGTCAGTCAATCCCGCAAACAGGCGGAAAAAGAGGGCCTGCGGGTGCTGTCTGTTTTCGACGCCTGCAAAGAGGCGGACCTGATCATGGTTCTGGTGCCCGACCAGGTGCAGGCGGCATTGTACGAAAGGGAGATCGCGGCCAACCTCAGCGCCGGCAAAACCATGGCATTCGCGCACGGATTCAACATTCATTACAACCAGATCGTGCCGCCGGCGGATGTGGATGTGATCATGATAGCGCCTAAAAGCCCGGGCCACATGCTGCGCCGGCTTTATGCCGAAGGCCGCGGCGTGCCCAATTTGATCGCCGTTCATCAGAATCCTTCCGGCAAGGCCAAGGACGTAGCCCTGGCTTATTCAAAAGGCATCGGCGGCACCCGAGCCGGCGTGCTCGAGACCAGTTTTGCCGAAGAGACCGAGACCGATCTGTTCGGCGAGCAGGCGGTGCTGTGCGGCGGTGTGACCGAGCTGATTCGCATGGGATTTCAGACCCTGGTGGAGGCGGGCTATGCGCCGGAAATCGCTTATTTTGAATGCCTGCACGAGATGAAATTGATCGTCGATTTGATCAATGAAGGCGGTTTGACCGGCATGTATTATTCGGTGAGCGACACCGCCGAGTACGGCGGGCTGACGCGCGGCCCGGAAGTGGTGGGCGAAGCGGCCAGACAGGCGATGAAAAAAATCCTGCAGGACGTTCA
>JAFGSU010000354.1 GCA_016934435.1 Candidatus Zhuqueibacterota bacterium
ATCTAATGAAAAAGAATAAAAATGGTTAAATGACCATATTTCGGAATTAAAATGGGGATATAACCATAATATAGCTAAAATACGGTAAAAATATTGGTGAAATAACCAAAATAGAAAAAAGGTGTGAAAAATTCACACCTTTTAATGGCTGGTGCCGAAGGGGGGAGTCGAACCCCCACGGGCGTTTGCCCACACGGCCCTGAACCGTGCGCGTCTGCCAGTTTCACCACTTCGGCAAGATTTTATCGAGTTTTAATATACAAATTTTCGCATATTTTGTCAAGCAATTTGCAGATTGTTTTACACCGATTCGGTCTCTGCAGGTTAATTAGGTAATCCTATGGAAGGCTCATTTTTTATTCAGTTCGCGGGTTGACACCGGATCCGGGAAAGGTACTGTCCTCTATCAGAGAGTTATTGTGATCCGATTTTTATCTTCTGATTATGGCGCTTGATTGTAAATAGACTATATCAGGGCTTAAATTCTGGCCGCTGAATATTTTTTCAACAGCCAGAATCGATTTCAAATCCTCTTCAACAAATCCAGTATCACCGCCGTCATCGCCCGCAGGCCGGTGCGCAGGGCCGGCTCGGCCATGACGCGGAATTCGGGCGAATGGATCGGCGCTACGAATGCAGCGGATTTCTCCGCCGCATGCAATGCCTCAGGATCGGCAACGCCCAGCCAAAACAGGGCCGCGGGAATTCGACCGTCCAGCGCATAACAGGAAAAATCTTCTGCCCCCAATGTCGGCTCGCCCGACGAGACGTTTGCGGCCCCCAATATCGATTTTAAGACCCGGCTGCAGCGCCGCACAAGCTGCGGCGAATTGTATACCGGCGCAAGCGAACTGGCCCTGTTGAGGAGAGGATAGCGGTCTTTTGGCAATCCAGCCGCCACTGCTGCGCCGCGCGCAATCCGTTCGATGGCGGTCAGTACTTTTTCTTTTACCTCCTGTTTGTAGGTGCGCACCGTCATTTCGAGCAAAACTTCTTCGGGTATGATGTTTCGCCTCGTTCCGCCGTGGATGGAGCCCACGGTGATCACCGCCGGATCCAGGGCCGACTTGGTGCGGCTGATCACAGTCTGCAGCGCCAGGATGATCTGCGCCGACAGCACTACCGGATCGACGCATTTTTCAGGATAGGCGCCGTGTCCGCCGATACCGCGGACGATGAGATCGATGCTGTTGACACCGGCAAAAGCATAACCGGACAGATATTTCATCCGCCCCGCCGGCGTGCTGTCGTGCACATGCACGGCCAGGGCATAATCGGGCAGGGCAAATTTTTCGTACAATCCGGCTCGCAACATGGCTTCGGCGCCGTCACTGCTTTCTTCCCCGGGTTGTGCTATGAATATCATCGTGCCGCGCCAGTGCGCTCTCAGCTGCATCAACACCCCGGCGATGCCGAGCAGCAGCGCGCAATGCAAGTCGTGACCGCAGGCGTGCATCACCGGCACTGTTTTGCCGTTGTCATCTTTCATGCGCACGCGACTCGCAAAGGGCAGTCCTGTCTTTTCTTCGATCGGCAAAGCATCCATGTCGGCGCGATAGAGCACGCAGGGACCCTCGCCCTGCCTTAGCACGGCAACTACGCCGTAGCAAGGCCGGTGCTTTTCATTATACCGGCCAAACGGATGGATTACCTCGTACCCCATGGCTTGCAGGCGAGTCGCCATATGCGCGGCGGTATTTTTTTCCTGATGGGAAAGCTCGGGCGCTGCATGTAACTGGCGGTAATCCATCAACAAATCGGGCAAACTCTTTTCTGACAATGTATCGATGATTTTCTTATGCTGACCTGAGGATGTGGTTTTGTTTGTGCTCTTTGGCGTTGTTGATTCGGATGTTCTCATGGTTTCTCAATTGATATCATCTGATAAAACGAAATCGGATTCTTTTAAAATATGACGAAATGGACCGGGAGATGATATCGCAGCTATCAAACCGCTCCCGAACCCTTGTTACCCGTTAAGATATGAATCACAAATCACTTTTACAACTAAATTTGTTTGCAGTTGAATACTGCATGATCGATTATTTTTTATTTGATTTTCCCTCTGAAATATAGTACTTTAAATTTATGCAAAAAAAATCAAAAACCACGACCTTGCTTAATCGCAAGGCTTTTCATGATTATGAGATTTTGGAAAAATTCGAGGCCGGGCTGGTTTTACAGGGCACGGAAGTGAAATCTGTGCGAATGGGAAAAGTGAGTTTTAAGGACAGTTATGTGCGGGCGAAAAACGGCGAGCTCTGGGTGGTGAACCTGCACATCAGCGAATACAGCCACGGCAGCGCCTGGAATCATGATCCGGCGCGGCCTCGCAAGCTGTTGCTGCATCATCGCGAGGTCAAAAGGCTCATCGGCAAAATCGAGGAACAGGGCCTGACCCTGGTGCCGTTGAGCATCTATTTTAAAAACGGTTATGCCAAGGTGGAACTGGGATTGGGCCGCGGCCGCAAATTGTATGATAAACGTCATGAAATTGCCAAACGGGACGTCAATCGCGACATTCAGCGGGAATTGAAACATAAAATGCGCGCCCATTGACCTCGAATCCCGGCAATGAGAGCCATCACAGGCTTTTGCCGGATGGACTGGTCATTGCCTTCACCGGTGAATAGGACGGCAAGAGCGCTTTTTTATCATACCCTGCGGCGAAGGCGTGCCGCAACGGTTGATCCGGCATTAGGATCAGGTGATGGGGGGCATGATCCGCAACCGGAAAAGGCCGTCCAGGTCACCCCATCAGGACTGAAGAGCACCAGGCCGGAGCAACCGCAGCGTCCGCCGCATTCGATGCGGATTCGCCAGCCATTGGGTCACTATTTTTTAATTGGTGTGATGGATGCAGTTTGATACAATTTTTCTCAGGAGATTTCTTTGCAAACGGCAGACGTACTTACCGAACTGGAACATCGCGGATTTATTCAGCAAATCACCGAGCCGGCGCCTTTGGCCGCATTGCTGGCTAAAAGCCCGGTGACGTTTTACGTCGGTTTTGACCCCACCGCCGATAGCCTGCACGCCGGCAGTTTGGTGCCGATCATGGGCATGCTGCACATGCAACGGGGCGGCCACAAGCCCATTGCCATCATCGGCGGCGGCACCACCATGGTGGGCGATCCCAGCGGCAAGACCGAAATGCGCAAGATGCTCACGCGCGAGCAGATCGTCGCCAACGGCGAAAAATTAAAAGCGCAGCTCAGTCGCTATCTCAACTTTTCCGAGGGCAACGCCATCATGGTCGATAATTATGACTGGCTGGGAGAGCTCAAATACATCGAGTTTTTACGCGACATCGGTGTGCATTTCA
>JAFGSU010000355.1 GCA_016934435.1 Candidatus Zhuqueibacterota bacterium
GCACCGTTGTGGGGGACTCTTCCGGAAAAGGGATTATTTTACGCAGCTACGACGGCGGCATCAACTGGGTAGTACAAAACCGCACGCCCAGCTGTATTTTTGAAGATGTCTTTTTCACTCACCCGGACAGCGGATTCGTCGTCGGGAGCGCTGGGAATGTATGGCGCACCACCAATGGCGGCACTTCCTGGGCTAAAGTTACGAATATCCCCCCCAATCCTCAGTTCTATAACTTTTACGGCATTCATTTTATAAACAGCAAGGTAGGTACTATCGTCGGATCATCGGGCGCCATCTGGCGTACCACCAATGGCGGCCAGAGCTGGACAGCTCAAACCAATCCTTTCTCCATGGCACCCTTGCAATCGGTCTACTTTACCCATCCGGATAGCGGCATCGCCGTCGGGTATTTTGGCGCCGTCCTGCGCACCACCGACGGCGGCACCACATGGGGCAAACTGGCCAATATACCGGTGCCGTTTAATACTATCCTCACCTCTGTTTCGTTCGCCGATGCCGATACCGGTGTGATAGTCGGACAAAACGCTACGGTGCTGCGCTCCACCGACAAGGGCGCAAACTGGAAGCTGATGACGCTTTCGGGGCTCACTGAAGCGCCTTTGCTGGAATACGTCCATTTTGTCGACAATCGAATCGGTTATATCGTCGGCGCCAAAGGTTATGTATTCCGTACCGAGGATGGCGGCTTAACCTGGAGCAAACAGCTGCGCACGACGAGCCGTTCGTTGAACGCCATAAGTTTTATCGATCCCTACATCGGCATGGCGGTCGGCGATCAGGGGACTATTTTGCGCACCTACGACGGTGGCCTGCCGGTTGAACTCACCGCCTTTTCCGGGTTTTACGACCTGAGCCGTCATACCGTCATACTCAGCTGGCAAACAGTGAGCGAAACCAATAATTATGGTTTTGAGGTGCAAAAAGCCACCCACAGCGGTTGGAGCAAAATAGGTTTTGTGCGCGGACACGGCACCACGGTCGAACCGCAAAGCTACGAATTTCGCGATCCGCAGCCGGGCAACGGCAATCATGAAGGCAGCGCACGCTATCGGCTCAAACAGCTGGATCTGGACGGCACCTTTAGCTATTCCCCTGTCATAGAAATCAAAATCTCCCACAGTGTGGATTCCTATGCCCTGGAGCAAAATTATCCCAATCCATTCAATAACAGCACTACCATTGCATTCAGCATGGCGACGGCGAACAGGGTTCGCCTGCAAATTTTCAATGCGTTAGGGCAATTGGTCGACACCCTGGTGGACGGCGAGTTGCCTGCCGGGCAGCATGCCGTCATCTGGCGGGCGAGTGGCCGGGCCGGCGGCGTATATTTTGTCCAACTGTCGACCGCGGGTATGCAACGGACTAAAAAACTGCTCTATTTGCCGTAGTACTTTCCCAGCTGTTTTCGGCATAGGCAAAGTCGTATCATGCGGTAAATCCCAGGCTTCGCTTTCAGTCACACGATCAAGCGTTATGTGTTCCTTTTATGGCATAGCGCGGCAATAATTGTGTATCCAATCATTTTAGGTTTTCCGCAAGTCCTATAGTAGCCGAATACGAATATCACGTGACGGCAGACCCCCCTCATCCTGTCCTTCTCTCCGCCAAAAAACAGACGGACAGGCCCCTTGAGAGATGGGAGAGAAGGCACTATTAACGTAAAATTTGCAAGTTATTCGAACATTTTGGACAATCCCAAATATATATCGAACAAAACTTTTACGACTTTTTTTTATTTACCAAAAGAAAAATATTTTTTATATTCAGACTGGATAATAGGTACTCCAAAAAATAACCGCATGAGGAATGCCGCGCATGGTGGCTATCATTTACAATCACGGCAAAAGAGATTACCCTGCGCGTCGCAGTTTATCGATGATACATATTGTAAGCCATGACAGAAGACGATCTGAGTAAATACAAATATATTACCGTAAAAGGAACATCGCTGTTCCCGCCGGTCCGTAAACGCAAGCGCTGGGGGCGGGGCCTATCAGCGTTTATTGGATTCGTGGTACTCATACTTTTAGCGCTAATAGCTTTTTTTTACCTCACCCTGCCGGATGTTTCAGCGCTGAAAAACGAAAATCCCGAAACCACAGCCATGATGGAATATCGTGAACAACAATCCCGCGAACGAGGTCTCACCCTCCGCCGGTTACAATACTGGCGACCGTTATCGCGCATTTCCCCGCTTCTCATCCATGCGGTTCTGATTTCAGAGGATGATAAATTCTTCCAGCACGAAGGATTCGACTGGGATGGCATGAAGCAAGCTCTGGAAAAAAACATCGATCATAAAAAAATTGTCAGAGGCGGGTCCACCATCACCCAGCAGCTATCTAAAAATCTCTATCTCAGACCCGTTCGCACGCCCTGGCGTAAAATTCGCGAAGCGGTCATCTCCTATCGACTGGAAAGCGAACTGGACAAACGGCGCATCCTGGAATTATATTTGAACGTCATTGAATGGGGTAACGGCATTTACGGTATTGAAGCTGCGGCCAGAGCCTACTATCAGAAATCCGCCAGCCAGTTGAACGCTTCCGAAGCCATTCGTCTATCTTCGATTCTGGTCAATCCGCATCGATATACTCCCGACAATAATCGCAATCGCCGCATGCGCACCAAACGGCTTTTATTGGCTGAACGTATGTTTAAAAGAAAATTGTTCGACGAAGCCGTATATCAGGCCCTGCTGGCGGAATTTAACTCTTGAGCAGCTTTTTACTTATCCCACAGTCTCTCCAACAGTGCGATTTCCAGCCTCACGGGGCAGTCCAAAAAGTCAAAAAAATCTCTAAAGACCAGTTCGAGGGTGTCCAAAAATTCCTATAAATCTATAAAAACGAGTGCCCTCCTGGTGGACAACCTCCCGACCGGTGCGAGCGACCAAAAAAAACCCGAAAGGTCCTGTATACCTTTCGGGTTTTTGGGTTTGTCTCCTGTGGCTTACTTTCGTTTAGGAAAATTTTCCTTATTTGAGCATTACCATGCTCCTGGTCTCGACAAAATTGCCGGCGCGCAGGCGGTAGAAATAAATGCCTGATGCCGCCATATTGCCGTTTTCATCCGTTCCGTACCACATGACCTGATGATGACCCGGCTGCTGATTGGCATTCACCAGCCTCTTGATCAATCGTCCTTGCAAGTCATAGACATCGAGCACAACATTGAGCGCCTCGCTTGTGGAAGCGTTGGGCACATTGTAGCTGATGGTTGTTCCGGCATTGAACGGATTGGGGAAATTCTGCATCAGTTCGAATTCCTCCGGCATCTCTATGATTTCTTCCATCTCTTCATTAAAACCGGCCGGGCTTTGCGGCAGCATGGCCACCATATTCATGGTTGTCGGTCGATCGCTCACAACCCATACCGGATCCGCATCATCGGGATCGCCGGAATGGCCGAGGGTGCCGTTATTGCCATTGGGCGAAGCATCGCCGAGAACCTGGCCCGTGCCTTCGTTGAAATCATAGTAGGCGGCCAGACCGGTTTCGGCGCCGGTGAAATCGGCCATCATGCCGGCGACGATTTCAGCGCCGGTCTTGGCGACGTTCCAGATGCGCAATTCATCGAGCACACCATGGTAGTGATATTCATAGATACTGCCATGTTTGGCGCCGCCGATGATCAAATCCTTGATCAGGCTGCGCGGTGCCGCTGTCGCCGCCCTGGACGATTCTTCGATGCCGTTCACATACATCTTGGCCGTAGCGCCATCAAAAGTCGCCGCTACATGAATCCATGCATCGGCCACGACAAGCGAAGTGGACGGTCCCAGGACGTTGGTCATTCGTGATCCGCCGGGAATGGCCGTACGTATGGCGCCGGCCATCTTTTGGGTTTCGCCATAGAAGGCGATGTAATACTCATCCCAGGTGCCTTTTTCCAGGATACGGCGCCATTTCTGATCCGGCTCGCCGGTTTTCATCCAGAACTCGATGGTGAACTGATCGGTGACGTTCAGACTGGCGTGGTGCAGCACTTCGACGATGTCGTTCAAACCGTCGAATTCCAGAGCGTAATCGGGCGGCGGCGCCGGCGATCCTTCCGGCACAATGGAAAATACCGCGTCACTCACATCGAACGGCGTACCTGTTGCCATATCCGCTACTTTCACCAGACACTGATCGGAAACTGTATTGGGGATGGTCCATTCAAAGACGTCGAATGCGGACAACCCGGTTGCCAGTTCCGTCCAGGCGCCGCCATTGTTGGTGCTGTAATAGAGATTGACATCATCGGTATAACCGTCCACTGTCCAGGTGACCGCATGGATGCTGCCCACTTCCCAGGTTTCGCCGCCGTTGGGCTCGGTGACGGTGATATTGGACGGAGCCGGTGGCGGACCAATGGTGAATACCGCATCGCTCATATCCCAGGGAAC
>JAFGSU010000356.1 GCA_016934435.1 Candidatus Zhuqueibacterota bacterium
GCCGTTCTTGATGCCGATATAGGCGATGAAAAGGCCGATGCCGCCGCCGATGGCATATTGCAGCGATTGCGGAATAGCCAGAATCAGCATTTTACGGACTTTGGTGATGACGATGATGAAATTGAGCACGCCGCAGAGAAAAACCACCGCCAGCGCTTGCTGCCAGGTGAGTCCCATGGCCAGAACCACGGTGAAGGTGAAAAAGGCATTGAGTCCCATGCCCGGTGCCTGCGCGAACGGCACATTGGCATACAAACCCATGATGAGTGTGGCAATAACCGTCGAGAGAATGGTGGCGACAAACACCGATCCCTGATCCATTCCGGAAATGGCCAGGATCGCCGGATTGACGAAAATAATATAGGCCATGGTGATAAAGGTGGTGATGCCGGCCATCATCTCGGTAAAGACCGTGGTGCCATGCTCTTCAAGCTTGAAATAACGCTGTAAAAATGAAATCATCGCGATCCTCCCAAAAATATTTTTATCGACTTGATTCAGGAAGTGCGAATATTTTTACACCGATTCGGTGTTTACAGGTTAATTAAGTAACCCTGTGAGTGGCACATTTCCAGTTCAGTTCGCGTGTTAACACCGAATCTGGGTTTTAATACACGGAAATTTAGAGTCTTGATAAATATAAATTTACGCCCAAATTGTGCGGTTTATTCTCACCTGTCATTCTTGATATCGTACAAAAAGTCGCTCAGTTTAGGTTCCCATATGTTAATCACCCTCAGCCCGAATTTTAACGAAAACGAGCTAAAACTCCGTCATGTCGATTTTAAGCGTATAAATTTCAAAAGGTTTTAATGGGATCTCCACATCACGATCAGCAACTGGAAGGGGCTGGATAGTCTCTTCCAACAAATTCACCCGCCAACCTTCTTTCATCTGTTCACCGAAGCGGAGATTTATCTGGTCGCGATGGCCATTGGCTTCGAAAAATCGTATGATCATCGTCTCGTCATCGTACGACTTTTTTATCGCGCTGACAAGGCTGCTGTTCGCCTCAGCCGTCAAAAAAGAAAATTCCGCCGGCAACTTTGCCGAACGTGGATTCGCGCGCTCCACTTTGAGCGGCTGATGATATTCGCGCGCAGCTCGTAAAATATCGCAGGGCTGCATATCACCCTCATGCGTTAGAATAGCATAACGACAGGTTATCGGGGCCTGTTCTCCCTGATGCCTTTGTTCCCCCTTCGATGCACCATCGGCCGGCACGGGATGCATCAAGTCCAATACCAGATTATGCCCCTGCAGAGAAAAGGGAACATAACCACTGTGCAGCATCAGAACAGGATTGTCCTTATCTTTGAGGTGAAGAACATCGAACGCACCCTGCACCACACTTTCCTCATTCGAGCCGGCGGATTGTGCCCTAGCCGTTACACCAAAAGCAGTGCCATAATACACCGTATCCGATTTCACCTGAAAGGGCCATATTGTTTGAACGACCGCATTCGGAATTTCCTGAACCTCAATGCGTACATCCAGACGGGGCATATTTTCATGGAGGATATAATCCTGAGTGATGCGCAGATCGCCCCCTTTACGAATATAGCGCACAACGCCTCTCGCAGGTCCGTTCTCGAGGATGGAGATGCTTTCAACCTGATCGCATGCCAGGGTGGTCGAGCCCGCTGCAGCGCCGCCCTCTGTTTTGGGGAGCAGTTGCAGACGATTGCCCATTTGTCCGTAATGCAGCAGTTCCCGGTTTCTTTTCTTGTCGTAAAATCGTTGAATATTACCGTTACCAGGATTGATTTCTAAACGCACGAATGAATTCTCTAGCACCCGATCCGTAACCTGCAGCTCACTTGCAGCGGTATGGTTCGTACCGGTATGAATCCAGTATGTTTTGTACCCCACTGAAGGGACGTTTTCGGCTTTGAATATCAGCGTGTCATTTTGTTGCTGAAACGGCGTGCTCTGACCATAGCTATCCTTGATTTCCTTGACGGCAGCGTCATCTTTCCATGAGAGCATGGCCAGGCCGCTGCGCTGCCAGGCCAGTGGATTAAAGACCACCAGAGGCTGGCCCTTATTTTTGGTGGAAATTTTTTCGAGCAAATCCGCCCGGGCCTCTCTTTGCAGCGCATCCGCAAGAGACAGAACCTGATTCAGTTCCAGAGAAACGCGCGCCAGAGTTTTGCGCTCCGCTGTTGCACTTAAAACAGCCTCAGATTGGTTCCGCAGCAATAATCGCCAGGCGCTGTCCAATTTACTTTTTGCGGACGGCTGATTGACAAAAGACTGCCATACGTCCGCCGTTAAAAGCTCCGCCTCACATTGGCGCAATATACCCTGCAGAAATGGGTGTGGCGGCTGGGGCGCTTGTGATAGAGGCATCGTATGGCCATGGGATTGCAGCAACTTAATAAACTTTTTACGATGGGTCTGGAGCAAGTCCGGCAGACGGTTGAAGCGAATGGCGGGATAGGCTGCCAGGCTGGCGGCTTTTTCGATCTGCGGCCAGAGATTTGTGGCCGAGGCGTCCGACAGGTTGCATAGAACAGCCCGATCGCCAAGTTTTTGCTTCGTCCGGGTGATGAGTAAAGATAGCTCTTTCAGGTCAAATAGCTGCTGAAAATCGGCGGTGATACCGGCAGGTATGGTGGAGCCGTCGGGTGACGACCATTGTAGAAGGTGCGACGGCAGGGCAAAGAACAGGCTGTCCGGCCGTAGGGGTATGGTTAAAAAATCGAAACCGCTTTTCAATAATATTTGCGGCAGCTGCGGGATACAACCGCCGGTATAGGCAATCCGGGGCTCGGCAGAAAAGGTGTCGCGAAAAAAAGTCTTGCCATATAGAATCTGCCGCACTGTGGACTCGCCGCTGATCAGTCGCAGGTCCGGATCGCTCCACATCCCGCCGACAAAATCGATGCGCCCTTCCTCGGCGGCGGAGCGAAAAAATTGCAACCATTGCTGCGCTGTTTTTGACAGGTCCGATAGCACACCAGCGTTGTCCTGAATAAAACGAGTCTGCGGCGCCTGATCATACCACTGGAGCGGGTCTGTTGCCCGAACCACTCCGGCAAGTAGATCACCCCTGGTAATCGGTGGCCGGCCGATCAGGTGCAAGGTATCCTGTTTCAGCGGCTTGCATAGTTCGGCCAGTTGACCCAGAGATTGTTGCATGATCTCTAACAGATCGGGCCATTTTTCAGCAAGCGCCATTTCTAAGCCATCATCGGCTGTTTTTTCAGCTAACGACAGCTTTTTTCCCGTTAGTATTTGATACCACGCTTCATTTTCCTGCAGGTCCTCGTATAGTTTTTTGAGCACCTGTGCATCTACCGGCAGATCATCTGCGGCGAACAGACTGCGCAATACCATCATGGAATTGATATTGATTCGTTTGCTATCGCACAAACGACCGCCCAAAAAACAGGCCAATCCGGCTCTATTTTTTGTTATAATACGCAAACTGGTTTCATTGAATTGAAAAGTGACCTGAGTCGAGTCTTTGCAGCTGAAGGATTGCTGGATGGACTGCATGCGCCGGGTGTCAAAAACCAGAACGCCCTGGATGGTTGAAGCGGCATCTCGTTGTTTTACTAAAACGTGTAACGGAAATATTCGCGAACTGCCCTGTCTGTAACTGGCGCCCAACCAGATATGAGATAAGACAGCAGGACTATCGGGATTATCTTGAAGAGACAAAGTCGAGATGTCGACTGTTAATTCCTCCAAAGGCACGTCATCGGAATATTCCATTACCGGCGCTTCCGCCACATCAAGATGGTTGGGGATGTTTTCATTACTGCTGCCGGTATCATTCCTCATTAGGGGGATGGCCGGCATTTCGGCGAGCGTATAATTTAGGAAAAAAAGCGATACAACAATACCCCATCTCCAATGCTTGGCGTGGTTTTTAAACGGCATTACGTCTCCTTGTGTGGGCTTTGACGATTGAATTATTAAATATAAGTGATGAAAATACAAGGTGCAAGCTAAATTTTTGCAGCCAGGCATGCAGTCAGGGCGCACTCCTTTCGCGATCAACGGGCCATATTTTATGCTTTTGTGATTTACTCGTGAGTATTACCCAGATTCGGTGTTAACCGGTGACCGGGAACGAAGATATGCCAGCAACAGGGTTACCGAAGTTATCTGCGGGCGCCGAATCGGTGTAATAATCTGTCTTGATCATTACACTATTTTTTATTAATATATATGGAAATAACTTTTTTACAGCAGTTTGATGCCTGCTGGTTTATTTGGTAAAGTTGCAGGTGGCAAAAGTTCCGCTTGGATTAAAATCGTATTTGCATTTTTCTGTTTTCGGATGTATCCGTCTCAAAACGTCAGCGCCGTGAGGGGCGTCTTATCCGTTCCAGTCACCGGACAACACCGAATCGGGATATTCATCACCACGACGGAATAGTCATGAAACGGTTCAGAATCAATAAAAAAACGCTTGCGGATTATGTTATCATTGTAGTGGGCGCCTTTATTATGGCTGCCGGTATCGCCATCTTTCTGGTCGACGCCAGAGTTGTACCCGGAGGCGTCAGCGGACTCTCCATGGCGATTTATTATCTCTCCGGCAGTCGCATACCCATCGGTCTGACCATGTGGCTGCTCAATATCCCGCTCTACATCTGGGGCGTGCGCGAATTAGGCAAACAATTCGGCGTGCGCACCTTCATCGGCTTTACCTCCAGCTCTTTCTTCATCGATCTCCTGCGCGGACAGGTCCCGTGCTGTAGCTCGCTGAAATTGCATCTACACCCGGCCATCATCGCCCTGCGTCAGAGCGATTTTCTCTTCCTGATCCTCATCGGCAGCGTGCTGCTCGGGGCGGGATTGGGCATCATCTTTAAATTCCGCGGCAGCACGGCCGGCTCCGACGTCCTCGCTGCGGTCGGCCAGAAACGATGGGGCTTAAAACCAGGGATGGTTTTCATGGTGGTCGATTCGCTGGTTATTGCTTTTGCCGGATTTGTGATTCACTTTAAAGGGCTGGCGGTGGAAAAACCCGTCATCATTCTGACCCTGTATGCTTTTTTTCTGCTGTTCGTCTCCAGCCATCTGGTCGATATCATCATCGATGGGTTTGATTACGCCCGTTCCGCCATCATCATCTCCGATCAGGCGGATAAAATCAGTCAGCACATCACCGAGGAGATGGGCCGCGGCGTGACCACCCTGCCGGCTGAAGGCGGCTATACCAAACGCACGCGCAAAGCGCTTTACACTGTGCTCAGCCGCAAGGAGGTGAGCACGCTGGTGCACGTAGTCAAGGAAATAGACCCCAAGGCATTTGTTATTATCAACAATGTGCATGAGGTGTTAGGGGAGGGATTTCGGGCGAGGATATAATCGCCGTATTGTAAGCGCTCGCTGACAAAATTATTCCATTGGAAGAATCACCCGGCGATGCCGAGCATAGTTGAAAGTCTACAGCTGTTTTTACCTTATTTTGCTAATTATCAATCTTCGTGGGATTTTGGATGATAAATGATAACCTTATTGGACAATACTCGTGGGGCCAAAAAGAGTCCCCGCGGCTGCATCGAGGGCGAGAAGTATGACCGAACTTGAAAACCATCACTATGTTATTCTGACCCAGGGGCAGACGCATCCGACGCCGGCCAAGATGGCGGCGGGGATTCTGCGCTATCGGCCGGAACGGGTTGCGGCCCTGCTCGACGCCGAACAGGCCGGCCACGACACCGGTGAGCTCATGGGCATGGGCCACGGCATCCCCATCGTCGCCGATATCGGCGACGCCATAGGTCTGGGCGCAAACGCCCTGCTCATCGGCATCACGCCGCCCGGCGGCCGTTTGCCGGACGACTGGCGCGCCATCATCCTGGATGCGATTGAAAAAAGCCTGGATATCGTCGGCGGCCTGCACAGTTTCTTGAACGACGATCCGGAATTTGCCGCTGCCGCCCGGCGCAAAGGCGTGACCCTGATCGACCTGCGGCGCACGCCGGATGACCTCAGCGTCAATCGCTGCCGCGCCAAGGATTTGGCCAACCTGCGCGTTCATACCGTGGGCACCGACTGCAACTGCGGTAAAAAGGTGACCGCCCTGGAAATCGATAAAGGATTGCGCTGGATGGGCAAAA
>JAFGSU010000357.1 GCA_016934435.1 Candidatus Zhuqueibacterota bacterium
GGGGGATCAGAAGGAATTGGCCAGAGCCATCCAAAAGCTGTGTACGGATCATCGCCTGCGCACCGAAATGGGAAATAATAATCTGCAACTTGCCCGCGAACAATATGACATCAATGTTTGTGCCGAAAAAATATCCGCCATTTACGACCGCCTTCTCCCAGAAGCGTAACGGAATGGATAAAAACCATCCCAAATCCGACACCCAATAGGTACCCGCAGGTTACTTGGTTAATCCTGTGGGTGACATAATTTCAGTTGGGTTCGGCAGTCAACGCCGAATTACAGTCCGACCTTTTTCCCCCATGTAAAGCAATAAAATAATGCTATGGCTGCTATTGTTTTTTATCTTGCATTTTATCAAAATTTTAACTAAAATTATTAGATATATTTTTTGGGGCATATTGCTCCTCTTGACCGTATGGTTGATGAAAAAAGGCTTTAACACGCCTTTTATTTTTGAGCGGGTTGTTTTTTAACAGGCCCTGAAGAGAATTGATCGGTTCCCATGCCCATTTATGAGTTTAAATGCAACGCTTGCGATGCGGATTTTGAAGAATTGTTGTCGTCATCAACCGCCATGGCAAATGTATCATGCGTTTATTGTGGCAGTTCGAATGTTCATCGTACTCTGTCGCTGTTCGGATTTGCCTGTAAAGATGGCTCAGGAGAAACTAGGCGCACCGGCACTACGAAAAATACCTGTAGCGGCTGTCAGACCCGTAATTGTGGACAGTGCCATTAAAGGAAAATAGCAGCGCTGTTATTGATCTACTGGTAAAAAGACGTATGGGTAATTCGCCGGATGTCGCTAAAAACCCATAATGTGGGCCGAGCATAATAATATGAGGATATCGGCATGACCAAAGCAGACATCGTCGATGTCGTTTCCGAGGGTACGGGTTTGACGAAAGTTGAAACCCAGGCAGTGATCGACGGATTTCTCGCCACAGTAAGTTATGCCCTGCAACAAGGAGATCGGGTCGATTTGCGCGGATTCGGTAACTTTAGAGTGACGCAGCGTAAAGCGCGGACGGTAATTAATCCGGTTACCAAGAAAGCGATTATGGTTGCTGCGCAAAAAAGCGCCTTATTCAAGCCATCAAAGGAATTGAAAAAATTTATAAATACATGAGCGCCGCCATCAGCCCTGCACTATGGCGTCGGCGTTGAAGGATAGGAGGTGATCGTTTTGCCAAGCGGAAAAAAACGGAAAAGACATAAAATAGCCACGCACAAGCGGAAAAAGCGGCTGCGAAAAGACAGGCATAAAAAGAAATTACGATAAGATGACTTTAGGGCTGAGACCATTTTCTTAGCCCTTTTGCTTTTTTCCTATTTCATATTTATCGGCAGTGACATGGAACCATTTGAAACAACGCCCAATGCCTACAGCGTCATTGAATTGACGCGTGAGATCAAAGAGCTGCTGGAGACCACCATGCCGCCGCTGTGGTTGCGCGGGGAGATTTCCAATTTTGTGCGGCACAGTTCCGGGCACATGTACTTTTCCATGAAAGATCAAGATGCACAGATTGCCTGTGTTATGTGGCGCAATCGAAATTATCAATTATTTTTCACTCCCCGGGACGGCATGGAGGTTCTGGCATACGGCAGCGTGCGCGTATATGAAAAACGTGGTAATTATCAGTTCGATATCAGCCGTCTATTGCCTGCGGGAGTGGGCCAGCTGCAGCTGGCCTTTGAACAGTTGAAAAAAAAGCTGTTTGAACAGGGTTTGTTCGATGAAGCGCACAAACAAGCGTTGCCGGCTTTTCCCGAGAATATCGGTATCGTCACTTCGCGCACAGGGGCTGCGATTCACGATATGATTCAGATTCTCCATCGGCGCGCGCCCCATGTTCAAATTCTGCTGAGGCCGACACTGGTACAGGGACAGGGTGCGGCGGAAGATATTGCCGCCGCCATCGAAGAATTCAATGCCTTCGGCGATGTGGATGTGCTCATCATCGGTCGTGGGGGCGGGTCGCTGGAGGATTTGTGGGCCTTCAATGAAGAGGTCGTCGCCCGTGCCATCTTTGCCTCGAAAATTCCGGTGGTGTCGGCCGTGGGACATGAAATCGACTATACCATCAGCGACTTTGTCGCCGATCTACGCGCCCCTACCCCTTCCGCCGCTGCAGAACTGGTTGTGCACGATCGCACGGAATTAAAAGATGATATCCTGAATATTTCGAACCGCTGTCTCCTGAGCATGCGTAAACAGATACAATGGCACCAGCAAAGATTGGCAGCCTTGAGCGGCAGTTATGGCTTGCGCCGACCGGCGGATTTTGTGCTGCAATGGCGGCAACGCATCGATGAAATACAGCACACACTGAGCTTTGCCCTGCAGCATACGATCCAACACCATCGGGTTCGTCTGCAACAGGCCAACCAGCGCCTGCAAGATTTGGCTCCGGACGCCACCCTGCGACGCGGATACTGTATGAGCTGGCGCGCAGTGGACCGTCAACTCGTCCACCGCGCCGATGAAGTGAAACCATCCGATCATTTCGTCGTTCAATTCCTGGAAGGGCGCATCCAGGCTGTGGCACAGGTCATCCACAGCATGAGCAGATGGAACGATGAAACCGCTCCGCAGGAGGCGGTGAAGGATAAAAATTAGGAAGCGATCCTTCTGCTCTGGCCTCGATTCTGGGTCAACCGGCGAACCGGGCGGGTAGGCGCCGCTACAGGGTTACCATTTCAGGAGAGAGACACTGTATCATCGTCTGTTTTTTCATCAATACCATTATTTGACAACCATACAATTCCGGGTAATATTTCAATAATTTTTACAGGAAATGATCAATGGCGAAAATGACGTTCGAATCAGCCATCTCGAGATTGGAAGAAATTGCCGCGCTGCTCGAAGAAGGGGCTCAGACGCTGGATGATACCTTGAAACTCTATGAAGAAAGCAATCAACTGCTGACGTTTTGTATGAAGCGGCTGTCGGATGCTGAGAAAAAAATAAAACTGCTGAAAAAAACGGCCGACGGTTTCGAAGTGGAAGAAGCCGAACTGGATTAGAATTAGAAATATTTTTGTTTATATGATGGAATCATAGCCGTATTCTGATCCAAAACTTTTCAGATTAAATGAATCGGTATTTGACAAGTGTTTCGGATCATGGCCGGGCGCTTACTTCTAAGATACGGTTGATTAATGCAATGTTAAGTCGATTAATAAACGGACAAATGAGATGGATATATTATTAGACAGGATACAATCACCTCAGGATATTAAAGACCTGGATATGGCGCATCTGGAACAGTTAGCGCGGGAAATCCGGGAATACATTGTCAGCACCTTGAGCGAGACCGGTGGCCATCTGGCGCCGTCGCTGGGTGTGGTTGAACTCACCCTGGCCCTGCATCAGGTGTTTGATTCGCCCGTGGACAAGATTGTCTGGGATGTCGGCCATCAATCGTACGCGCACAAGATCATCACCGGGCGGCGGGAAGCTTTTTTGCGCATACGGCAGGAGGGCGGCATCAGTGGTTTCCCAAAAATCAGTGAAAGCGAGCATGATGCTTTTGGCGTCGGCCATGCCAGCACCGCTATCTCGGCCGCATTCGGAATGGCATGCGCGCGGGATCTGGTCGGCGATGATTATCACGTCATGGCAGTGGTCGGCGATGGCGCTTTGACGGGCGGGTTATCGTACGAAGGCTTGAATAATGCCGGCGCTTCGGGTAAAAACCTCATCGTCATACTCAACGACAATAGCATGTCCATCTCACCGAATGTCGGCGCCATGGCCAAGTATCTGACCAATATTATTGCCAATCCGTTATACAACAAGATCAAAAGCGAAATCTGGGATTTCACCGGCAAGTTCCAAAAAATGGGACCTCGCATTCGCTATGCGGCCCGGCGATTGGAAGAGGGCTTGAAATCGTTTGTCATGCCCGGTGTGCTGTTTGAACGGTTAGGATTTCGTTATTTTGGCCCTATCGACGGGCATAATTTCGATGACTTGCTGCCCACCCTGACGGTAATCAAAGAACTCAACGGGCCTATTCTGCTTCATGTGCTGACCAAAAAGGGCAAGGGCTTTAAACCGGCAGAAAAGAATGCTTCTGTTTTTCATGGACTCGGCCGCTTTGATAAAAAAACCGGAAGCCCAATAAAATCAAGCGCCACCCTTACCTATACGCAGGTATTCGGTAAAACGATCTGCGACCTGGCTGAGCAGCATCCCAATCTTGTAGCCATAACGCCGGCCATGGCTCTGGGAACCGGCCTGGATCGCTTCGCCGAACAATTCCCCCAACGGTTCTATGATGTCGGCATAGCGGAGGGACACGCCGTGACCTTTGCAGCCGGCCTGGCCAGCCGCGGTATCAGACCGGTGGTTGCCATCTATTCCACGTTTTTGCAAAGAGCCTTCGACCATGTTATCCATGACGTTTGCCTGCAAAATTTGCCGGTTATTTTTGCGCTGGATCGCGCCGGATTGGTGGGCGACGATGGGCCCACGCACCACGGCGTCTTCGATCTGGCTTATCTGCGCACTATTCCTAATCTGACCATCATGGTGCCAAAAGATGAGAATGAACTGCGGCAAATGCTTTATACTGCTGTCTCCTTCATCCACGGACCGGTCGCTATACGATATCCGCGCGGGTATGGCGAAAATGTACCGATTTCAGAGCAGTTTACGCCGCTGCCAATCGGAAAAAGCGAACAGGTAAAGAAAGGAAATACCATCGCCGTCATCGCAGTGGGGCCGCTGGTGCACAGGGCCCAGACCGCAGCCGATATACTGCATCATGAGGATGGCACCCGGATCGAAGTCATCAACGCTCGGTTTATCAAACCGCTGGATCGCGATATGCTAAAAAAAGTCGCAAAAGATATGAAATTGGTCATCACGCTGGAAGAAGGCACCCTGATGGGCGGTCTGGGTTCTTCGATAAGTGAATTTTTTATAGATCAAAATCTTCAAACGATCAGACTCATTCGCTGCGGTTTGCCCGATGAATTCATGGGGCAGGGAAATCGCGATACCATGTTAAAAAAGTTAGGACTCGATGCAGAGGGGATAGCTGCAACCGTGCGCCAGGGTCTCCTGCAGAACAATTTCCATAAATCCAAGCGCATCAGAGATTTGTTTAAACTTTCAAAATCTTTATAGAGCCTATGAAGATCGGTATAACAGGCAATAAAAGCAAACCGCATGTCCGTGAGGCCATTCATCGCTTTATGAACTATGCGGGCAAGCAGGGCATTTCATTGATTGTTGATGAGGCGTTAATCGAATTTTTAGGCGTGGATTCTAAACAAGTCTCGCTACCCTTACAGAGTCTCGGGCAAGAATCCGACCTGCTGGTGGCTTTTGGCGGCGACGGCACTTTATTGACAACCGCCAGCCGGGTGGCGTCTTCCGGCGTCCCTATTCTCGGCGTGAATTTGGGCGGTCTGGGATTCTTGGCTGAAGTGCCCTTGCAGGAGATGGAAGAGACCATCAATGACCTCTGCGTCGGCGATTACGCCGTCCTCGAACGAATGATGTTAATGATCCAGCTGCAATCGAAGCAAAAGAACAATCAACCCATCGTTTACGCCCTGAACGATGTGGTCATCGATAAAGGCATCTCACCCCGGCTGATATCCGTAGATATTCGAGTGGATGATATCTACTTAAACACCTACCGGTGTGACGGCATTATTGTGGCAACACCCACGGGTTCTACGGCCTATTCGTTATCTGCCGGCGGCCCTCTGCTGATGCCCACGATGAAGGCCATGCTGGTGACGCCTATTTGCCCCCATTCTCTGACCGTTCGTCCCATTGTTTTTTCGGATGAGAGTCATCTGCAGGTGCGTCTGGTGCGCTGCGATCATCCGGCCCAGATCAATATCGATGGAAAAAACCTCTTTATCATGCATCCTGACGAAACGCTGCGCATTGCCAAAGCCCCCCACACCATTCACTGGGTGGCGACAAAAAAACGCGATTTTTTTACATTATTGAGAAGCAAATTAAACTGGGGAACCGATCTTTTGTCCCTGCAAAAACCAAAGACACTCAGCGGATGTTAAGACGTGAGCAAGGATCAGGCAAAAACACCGCTCATGACGCAATATCTGGCCATCAAGAATAAACATAAGGATGCCATCCTGTTTTTCCGTATGGGCGATTTTTACGAGATGTTTTATGATGATGCCAAGATCGGCGCTCAGGTCCTGGGCATTACGCTTACTTCGCGCGCCCATGGAAAATCGGCGGATGTGCCGCTGGCCGGTTTCCCGCATCATGCGCTCGACACCTACCTGTCAAAAATGATCAAAGCCGGCTATCGCGTCGCCATCTGCGAACAGGTTGAAGATCCCAAACTGGCCAAAACCATCGTCAAACGGGAGGTGCTCGAAATCGTCACGCCGGGTACAACCCTGACCGATGATTTGCTGGAAACCAAACGGAATAATTATCTGCTCGCTGTGGCCATGGCATCAAAAACATGCGGGATTGCGGTCATCGATGTCTCAACCGGCGAATTCCAGGTGACCGAAATCGATTCGAACACCCTCAGCGACCAGATCGCCAATATCGCTCCGGCCGAAATCCTGCTCAATGAAACCAATTATGATGAAATCATATCCAGATTACATGCTCATACACTGCCGACCTGTACACGGCGTGAAGATTACACCTTTCGTTACGATTATGCCTACGAATCACTCATCGACCATTTCGGCACCAGTTCGCTCAAAGGATTTGGAGTGGATGAGTACAAACCCGCCATCTGTGCTGCGGGGGCGATTTTATCCTATCTGCGCGAAAACCAGAAAGAAAAACTCATCCACATCAACCGCCTGACGCGATTGAGCGATGGCGAATACATGATGATCGATTCCACTTCGCGCCGGAATCTCGAATTACTGCAATCCATGCACCAGGCCAGACGTCACGGCACTTTGCTTTCGGTCCTCGACCAAACGCGGACACCCATGGGAGGGCGAATGCTGGTGAGCTGGATCAGCCGTCCGCTGGTATCGGTGCCCGCCATTTCAGCGCGTCTGGATGCGGTGCAGGAATTTCATCAGGACAATGATCGCCGACGTGACATTGTCAACGCTCTCAGGGGCGCCGGTGATCTGGAGCGGTTGATGGCCAGATTTGCCGCCGGTCGTGCCAATGCCCGGGATGCCAATGCCATACTGGCCTCGCTGACGGTGGTTGCGAATATTCAAAAAACGCTGGACGGGGTCGGAGCCAACCTCCTGCAACAGGCGCGCAATGGCCTCGCGCCGTTACCCGAACTTTCGGACGAGATCAAACGCGCGTTGGTCGACGATCCGCCGCTGGCGATTACCGACGGCGGCTTTATGCGCAGAGGGTATAACGAGGAGTTAGATAAGTTACGCGAAATCGCCTATAGCGGCAAAGATTGGATTGCGCGGTTGCAGCAGCAGGAGCGCGAACGCGTCGGCATTCCATCGCTCAAGGTCAATTACAACAAGGTGTTCGGTTATTATATCGAAATAACCAAGCCGCATCTGTCGAAAGTGCCGGCTTATTATATTCGCAAACAGACGCTGGTCAATGCAGAACGCTTTATCACCCAGGAATTGAAAGAATATGAAGAGAAAGTATTGGGGGCTGAAGAAAAAATTGTCGCCCTGGAATACGATCTCTTCAACCAGTTACGCAGGTTTATACTGGGATTTACCCAGCCTTTACAGGAGAATGCACATTGGTTGGCTGTGCTGGACTGTCTGAGTTGTATGGCCCAGGTGGCTGTGGACCATCATTACAAGCGACCGTCCGTTGACGATGGCGACACCATCATCATCAAGGACGGACGGCATCCGGTTATCGAGCGTTTGCTGCCGCCCGGCGAAACCTTTGTCGTCAATGATACCCAAATCGATACGCAAAAAGAGCAGATTCTCATCATTACAGGTCCCAATATGGCGGGCAAATCGACTTATCTGCGCCAGGTGGGGCTGATTGTCATTATGGCGCAGATGGGCGGTTTTGTGCCGGCGCGGGAAGCGTCCATCGGTCTGGTCGACCGCTTATTCACCCGTGTCGGCGCAAGTGATAACCTGGTAGCGGGCGAGAGCACCTTTCTGACCGAGATGAACGAAACCGCCAACATCCTGAACAATGCCACGCCGCGCAGCCTCATCCTGCTCGATGAAATCGGCCGCGGCACCAGCACTTTTGACGGCCTCGCCATCGCCTGGTCGGTGGTAGAATATCTGCACAATATGTCCCAGCTGGCAGCGAAAACCATTTTTGCCACCCATTTTCATGAATTGACGGAACTTGAATTGGTTTTGCCGCGTGTAAGGAACTATAATGTCGCGGTCAAAGAGTGGGGGGATCGAATCGTCTTTTTACGCAAGATAATACCCGGCGGCTGTGATCACAGCTACGGCATTCATGTCGCCCAGCTGGCCGGTTTGCCCGGAGGTGTGATACAGCGAGCGCGGGAAGTGCTTTACAATCTGGAATCGGAGGCGCTCAATGCCGGGGATATTCCCAAACTGGCACAGCGGCGACAAAAAGCGAGCCATGACACCCGACAGATGAGTCTGTTTGCAGAGTTGGAAAAATCGCTGCGTCAGGAATTGAAGAATATCGATCCCAACCAGCTGACGCCCATTGAAGCTTTGAATAAACTCGATCAATTAAAACAGCTTATTTCGCAAAATGAAGACTGAAGCGACCAACATTTTTGTTGCAGATTTTCAAGATTTTATTAGATTAGAATAGCCAGGGCAACGCGTATTAATCGAGGTAAGGTTTGAAGGTAAAGAGCATTTTTATTCTTGTTTTTCTGTTGATAGCGGGGAGGACGTGGACGCTTGAACTTGCCAAATACGGCGGCGAATTCATGAGCACCGGCGTCGGGAGCAGGCCGCTTGGCATGGGGGGAGCTTATGTCGCCGTCGGGGGGGATGTCACCTTCGCCTACTGGAATCCGGCCGGACTTGCGGCCATCACCTATCCGGAAATTTCCGGCATGCATGCGCGGCGGTTCGGCGGCGTCGTCAACTATGATTATCTCGGCCTGGCCGTGCCTTTTCGCAAAAACGCCAGTGTGGCGTTGAGCATGGTGAGGCTGGCCGTGGATGACATACCGATTACAGCCTTGCCACGCCCCAATCTTCCCATCGATAGCCTCTATGTCGATGCCGATGGACAGATACGCGGCAATCGACCCTATGTGTTGCGAACCGCCAGTGACGGTGAATATGCCTTTTATCTCAGTTACAGTCAACGCTATGGTGAACGCTGGGCTTTCGGCGCCAATGTTAAAGTCATTCATAAGGGAATCGATACCCATAGCGCATGGGGACTGGGTTTTGATATCGGCGCACTCTGGCATCCGGTGGGCGACCTCCGCCTCGGGGTCAATTTACAGGACATTACCACAACGCTGTTGGCCTGGGACACCGGGCGTAGAGAATTAATTTCCCCCACTGTTAAATTGGGTGGCGCCTATCCTGTCAACATACAATGGTTGCGCAGTCAGGTTCTGCTGGTAGCCGATGCGGACCTCAGATTCGAAGGTCGTCGCTTTGCGTCACAAGCACATTTAGGTGATATGAGCATGGACTTTCATGCCGGTGCGGAATGGCAGTTTCGCCGCATTATCGCCCTGCGCATCGGCAGCGATATCGGTCATTTCAGCGCCGGCGCCGGTATCCGATTACCCAAACTCGATATCGATTATGCTTTCCTCTCGCACGATATGCTCGAGAATACACATCGCATTTCATTATGCATCCGCATCGAAGAGGAAAAATTCGCCCGGAAGTAACACTCTTTCCCCCAGGGGCTATACACCAGGGTGGGCTGGTTAAGCAAAAATGCTGACCGCTGCGAGACCGAACCGATTCCGATGCTGCAACTATTCAAGCGCCTGAATTCAAGGCTAATCGTCGGACAAAACATGTAAGGCGCCTTCCATTAGATTGGTGCGGCAGAATGAGTGCCCCCTTCCCATATACGCCCGGATAGGGTGTTAACCGGCGATCTGAACAAATCATATCCACCCACAGGATGCTCTAACGATTCGGTAGATACGGAATCAGGGGACAGAAATTAACATTGATTATATTAAAAAAAATCATTAAAATATATAATTGTTTTTTCTCTATAAATATGCACGTTTACAGCGAAGAGGTTGATTAGATGGTTGCAAGCATGACCGGATTCGGACGCGCAGCGATACGCGAAGGGGATACTGAAGTAACCGTGGAAATTCGTTCGGTCAACAACCGATTTTTGGATGTCTCCTTGCGCGTGCCGCGGATTTTGGCCAATTATGAACAAAAAATCAAGGATCTGATCGGCAAAGCGCTGTCTCGCGGTCGCATCAATATTTCCATCACCATTGCCAACGGCAATACCGCCATCAGCCATCTATCCCTCAATCGACCGCTGGCCAATGCGTATGTTCGTCTATCTCGACAGATGAAGAAAGAACTCGGCCTCAAAGGGAAATTGCGCATCGACCAGTTATTATTGTTGCCGGATATTTTGAACGCTGATATTCCCGCGGAGGAGGATGAAAAATACTGGCTGCTTGCTGAACGCGCGCTCACGACCGCGTTGAAGGAATTGCAGAATATGCGCGAAAGCGAAGGCCGGGAGTTGCAAAAGGATTTTAAAACTCGCATCAGGAATCTTGAAAAATCGATCAAAAAGATTGAAACCCTCTCCGCCAATCGTCCGCAACAGGAGCTGGACAAGCTGCGGCAGCGTATCAAATCCATCGTCAATGAAGAGAACGTCGATGAGGGCCGAATGGAAATGGAACTATCTTTCCTGGCGGACCGATTGGATGTGACGGAAGAATGCGTCCGGTTTCACAGCCATAATAAGGCATTCATACAGATGCTCGAGACGGAATCGGCGCCGGGTCGGAAATTGAATTTTCTTCTTCAGGAAATGAACCGGGAAGCAAATACCATCGGCAACAAGGCATCATCCGCCGAAATTTCGCACCTGGTCGTTGAAATAAAAGATGAGGTGGAAAAGCTACGCGAGCAAATCCAAAACATTGAATAGAAAATGACAGAGCCGAGCATGATACGCGGACGCAAAGTCGATTCAAAACAGGCGCTGCTGGCCGTTTTATCCTCTCCATCGGGGGGCGGAAAGACATCCATCATTCATCGGATTATCGATGAGGGAGATGATCGTTATCGGCTCTCAATCTCGGCAACAACCCGGAAAAAGCGCGACGATGAAAAAAATGGCCGGGATTATTGGTTTGTAACCCGTCCGCAATTTCAGCGGATGATCGAACGGCAGGAGTTGCTGGAATACGAAAACGTGCATAGCTGTTATTATGGCACCCCCAAAAAGCCGGTGCTGGACTGGCTTGCGCAGGGAAAGATCATCCTGTTTGATATTGATGTTAAAGGGGCGTTTACATTAAAAAGACTTTATCCGCATTTAGCCGTGCTCATCTTCATTCAACCGCCTGATCTGGAGACATTGCAAAAGCGGTTGTCGGGGCGTAAGAGTGAGTCCGAAGAACAGGTGCGGAAACGTCTGCAACGCGCTGCCATGGAAATGGAATATGGTAAAGCGTTTGACCACGTGGTTTTGAATGATAGTCTGGATCGAGCGACCGCAGAGGTTAAAGCCATCATTCAAACCCAGCTCGAACAAAACAACATGCGGGAACGTTGATCCTGTACAGGATTTCCCGCCCGTCGATTCAAGACTAAAATAATGAAGCGTTAGTATTATAGGAGGTTTTATGATCAAAACATTGCCGCTCCATGAACTGGACAAGTATGCCGACAATGTATATGAATCCATCATCATGATCTCGCGTCGCGCTCGCAAGATCAACGAACTGCAGAAAGAAGTGCTGGATGCGGAAGCGGCGTCCATTACCGACACCGATAATTACGATGATGAAGGGGTGAGTCAGGATTTGATCGATCGTCAGTACCTGAAATTACCCAAACCCACCACCATTGCCTTGCAGGAAATGATGGGCGGTCAATTATCCAAAGAGTATAAAGAGTACAAGGAAGATTAAGTCCGAATATGTTCAAGGACAAGCAAATAGTGCTCGGGGTGACCGGAGGCATTGCGGCATACAAGTCAGCGGAGCTATTACGTGCGTTGGTCAAACAATCCGCCGCCGTGAGGGTGGTGATGACGGATGCCGCCTGCAAATTCGTCAGCCCGCTTACCTTCGAGACACTTTCCGGCCATACCGTTCTGACTGATTTGTTCCCGGACGAAATGGGCGGAGGTACGGTTCACATCGACTGGGCGCGCTGGTCGCATCTTTTTGTTATTTGTCCGGCTACCGCCAACACCATCGCCAAAGTGGCACACGGATTGGCGGATAATGCTCTGACCACTACGCTACTGGCGTCGAAAGCTCCCGTGCTATTTTGTCCGGCCATGAACAAAGAGATGTATTTGAACCGTCTGTACCAGGAGAATCAGAAAAAATTACAGGCCCTGGGTTATCTTTTCGTTACGCCTGATGAAGGCGAACTGGCTTGCGGGGAAACGGGCTGGGGACGATTGGCCGGATTGGAGGAAATCCTGGATGCGATCAGTATGGCGCTGTCGACGCAAAAAGATTTGCAGGGCAAACGCATTCTTGTTACTGCCGGGCCCACTCATGAGCCGCTGGACCCGGTACGATTTTTAGGTAACCGGTCCTCAGGAAAAATGGGATTCGCCCTTGCCCGGCGCGCCGCTCTGCGGGGTGGGAGCGTCACTTTGATCAGTGGACCGAGCGAACAAAGGGCCTTCAGCGGCGTTGAATTAATCAAGGTTAACACCGCGGCCGAAATGGCGCAGGCCGTTTTCGATCGATTGAAGGATCAGGATGTCCTGATTATGTCGGCGGCGGTGGCGGATTATACGCCTGAAAAAGTGGCAAAGCACAAGATTAAAAAAAATGAAGACGCGCTGCTGTTGCATTTACGGCGGACTGAGGATATTTTAGCTGCCTGCGCTAAAGACAAGGGCCATCGCATCCACGTCGGATTTTCCCTCGAAACGGAACATGAGGTGGAAAATTCCATTAAAAAAATTCGCGATAAAAAACTTGACCTGATGGTCCTGAATAATCCGCTTGAATCCGGCGCCGGATTCGCCGGCGATACCAATATCGTTACACTCATAGATCAACAGGGAACATGCGATCGCTTGCCCAAAATGAGCAAGCTAAATGCGTCGGATCGTATTCTGGATAGCGTCGTTGCACTGATGAAAACATAACCACAATTGAACGGAACCTTCGATTCAGTTTCTCTCCGACAGTTCATGGGCCACTCTGACTTTTAACTGATACTTTTTGTGCACCTGGATATTGCAAATACAATGTAAGGGACGGAAAATCGTGGGATACACGCCTGAAAAAGATATGCGTTCAATGATCGCTAACTATATTCGAGAGCAGATTGAAATATATGGCGATGAATTAGCCATGGATAAGGCATATCTGCCTACTTATGGGAAAGAAGAGAGCCCTGAAATCGCCTGGCAGGATAGCGTTACGTTGCAGGAGCTGGAAGAACTGACCCATACTTGCCGAAAGTGCGCCCTGTCGTCCACAAGGAAAAATTTTGTTTTTGGCGCTGGAAATCCGGACGCCGATATTGTGTTGATTGGGGAAGCGCCGGGCGCTACGGAGGATCAGATCGGTCGGCCTTTTGTCGGAGAAGCCGGACAATTATTGGACAAAATTCTTGCCGCCATACAGTTAAAACGGGAGCAGGTCTATATTTGCAATATCCTGAAATGCCGCCCGCCCAACAACCGGGATCCACTGCCGCAGGAGGTTACACTTTGTACGCCCTATCTGTTCAAACAAATCGCATTGATAAAACCGCCGTTTATCCTGTGTCTGGGACGGCATGCCGCGCAAACCCTGTTGGACACGACTCAATCGTTGTCGGCTTTGCGCGGCCGCGTACACGATTGGCGCGGGCATCGATTGCTGGTTACTTATCACCCGGCGGCTTTGTTGCGTTATACCCAGTTCAAACGTGATACCTGGGAGGATGTGCAATTACTGCGCCGCCTGTACGACGAATTTTTACAGAACCAACTTTCTTAGAGTATTGATATGGCTGAGAGCAAAGAACAAACCGTAAGAATGCCGCCGCAGGCTCTGGAAGCGGAGATGGCCACGCTGGGTTCCATGATGATCGACAAACATGCGGCGAATGTGGCGTTCGAAATTCTCGACGAATCCTGCTTTCATAAGGATGCCCATCGGCGTATTTTTATCGCCGCCGGTACTCTTAATGAACGTGGTGAGGGGATCGACGCGTTGACTGTTTCCAGTGAATTGGAAAAGATGCAGGATCTGGAAAAAGTAGGCGGTTATTATTATCTAACCGAGTTGGTAGAGCGCATCCCGTCCGCCGCCAACATCGAGCAATACTGCCACATCGTCCTGGATCGAGCCCTGGCGCGTAAACTCATTACCATTACCAACGAAATCCAGCAGGAGTGCTATGATTCGACGGAAGAATCCTACGATCTCATTGATATGGCGGAGAAGAAAATCTTTTCTTTATCCGAACGGCGCAATCGAAAAGAGTTCACTCCGTTAAAGGACATTCTCGGCGAAACATTTAATGTTATCGAAAGTTATCATCACCGGTTGGATGGTATCACGGGCGTTCCGACCGGTTTCAAAGAGCTGGACAACTTGCTATCCGGTTTGCAAAATTCGGAACTGATTATTTTGGCTGCGCGGCCTTCGGTCGGCAAGACGGCTCTGGCCCTGAATATCGCCCGCAATGCTGCGCAAAAAGCCATCCCCATCGGTATTTTCAGCCTGGAAATGGCGTCGCAGCAATTGGTGATGCGCTTTTTATGTACCGAAGCGCGCGTCGATGCCCATCTGGTGCGAACCGGCAAGCTGCCTCAGGAACAGTGGGGCCATCTGAGCCACGTTTCGGGCGTATTGGCCTCTTCTCCGATTTTTATCGATGACACACCCGGCATGAACATCATGGAGATTCGTTCCAAGGCGCGCAGGCTAAAGGCCGAGCATAATATCGGTCTTTTGATAATCGACTATTTACAGCTCATCCATGGGGTGGGCCGCATTGAGAACCGCCAGGTAGAAATTGCCCAGATTTCGCAAGCCCTCAAGGCATTGTCCAAAGAACTGGCGATTCCAATTCTCGCTATATCGCAACTTTCGCGCTATATTGAATCGCGGGAAGGGGGCAAACCCCGGTTGTCCGATTTGCGCGAGTCGGGCGCTATTGAACAGGATGCGGACGTGGTGATGTTCATCGCCCGTTCCAGCGGCAGCGGACCGGAGGAACCCGGTCAGGACAATCTGGCTGAAATTATTGTGGCCAAACAGCGCAACGGCCCAACAGACAGCGTATATCTCCTGTTCCATAAAGAATATCTTTTATTCACGGCCAGAGACACAGTGCATAAGGAATATCCCGTCGTCACGGCGGATAACGTTCCAGACGTAAATCCGAAAAATGAATAGTGAAGAGAAAATAGAGCAGGCGCGCGAGGCCTACGAGAAAATCTATGAAGGCTTGATTCGCAGGATCAGCCGCTACAACCAGAATCTGGATACGCCCCTCATGCGCAAGGCATTCATGTTCAGCTTTGACGCGCACCGTAACCAGTTGCGCAAATCGGGCAAGCCCTATTTCGAGCACCCTCTGGAAGTGGCCAAAATCCTGACCAGCTTGAAGATGGATTATGAGACCATTGCCGCCGGTGTGTTACACGATGTGGCCGAGGATACGGAATATTCCATCGTACGGGTGGAGAAGGAATTCGGTGAGAATATTGCAACGTTGGTGGATGGGGTCACCAAAATCTCGGAAATCAAATTGCTCGAATTCGAAGAGCGCCAGGCTGAAAATTTCCGCAAAATGCTTCTTTCCATGGTGAAAGATATCCGTGTGATACTGATCAAGTTTGCCGACCGGCTGCACAATATGCGCACGCTGGAATTTCTGCCTGACAAAAAACGTCGCCGCATCGCCCTGGAAACACGCGAAGTCTATGCGCCCCTGGCCCATCGACTCGGATTGGCGAGGATTAAATGGGAACTGGAGGACCTTTCGCTCAAATTTTTAGAGCCGGACGTTTACAACGATCTGGTGCAGCGCATCAATGCGACGCGCACCGAGCGGGAAAAAACAATTCGCCAGGTTACCAAACCCATCCGCGAAGCGCTGGTGGAGGCCAAAATTCACGCCAGATTTGAAGGCAGGCCGAAACATTTTTATAGTATCTTCAACAAGATCATGAAACGCGGCATTCCTTTTGAAGAAATCTATGATCTGCTGGCGATACGCATCATCGTTGATAAAGTGGAAGAGTGCTACCATACGCTGGGTATCGTACATTCGCTCTATTCACCGATCCATGAGCGCTTTAAGGATTACATCGCCATGCCGAAATCAAACGGCTATCAGTCGCTGCACACCACGTTGATCGGGCCGGAAGGCAAAAAAGTCGAAATACAGATTCGCACCGAGCAGATGCATCGCACAGCGGAAGACGGCATTGCAGCGCACTGGCGCTACAAGGAAGGACGGCTGCGCGAGGATGACCTGGACAAACACCTGTCCTGGCTTCGGGGTGTGCTGGAATGGGACGACAGCGATTATGACTCCAGTTCGTTCATGGAGCATCTGAAAGTGAACCTGTTTCAGGATGAAGTTTTTGTCTTTACGCCTAAAGGCGATTTATACCGTTTGCCGGTTCATTCTACCCCGGTGGATTTTGCTTTTGCCGTTCATACCGATATTGGATTGCACTGTCTGGCGGCAAAAGTGAACGGTCGCATTGTGCCGCTGTCGCATGAATTGCGCAGCGGCGATAGCGTGGAGATCATCACCTCAGCCAATCAACGCCCTAACGAGGATTGGCTCAAGTTCATTGTCAGCAGCAAGGCGCGCGGTAAAATAAAAAAATGGCTGCGCGATGCGCAATTCGAGAGCAGTGAAATGCTGGGCGTGGAATTGCTCACCCGCGCGCTCAATCGCTTCTCCATCAAGTTCAAGGACGTCGACTGGCATGATGTTGCGACCAAGTTAAATATCAAGGATGATCATCAACTGTTTGCCTCACTGGGGCGCGGCGATAATAAGATTGAAACCGTGCTGCGTAAAATCATACCGGAAGATAAACCGGCTCTGAAGGATGATTCATTTTTTAAACGATTCATCGATCGGGCGCGCAAATCCAGTCGGGGGGTGCGCGTGGCCGGAATGGATAACATCATGATTACCTTCGGCAAGTGCTGTAATCCCGTGCCCGGAGAACCCATAACCGGGATCGTATCCCGTGGTCGCGGCATTGTGATCCACACCAATTCATGCAAGAACCTGCATACCCTCATGCAGGAACCCGAACGCATCATCGATGTATCGTGGAATGTCGATAAAGGCAGCCGGTTCCTGGCGGGATTGCACATCCTGAGCGAACGGCGCAATAAATTCCTTTCCGATGTAACCGAGGCGGTCACTTCGGTGGATGCCAGTATCATCGGTGTAAAGATGGATTCCGATCTTTCACTGTTCACCTGTATCATGAGCATTGAAGTATATGATCTGAATCATCTGAACCGCGTCATCGCCAAAATTAAAAAGATAAACGGTATCGTTTCCGTTGATCGTTTTAACGAATGATCCTGAACAGCATTTAAAGTAATATTTTTTAAAAAATTTTCGCGTTTTTGCATTTTTTTGTTGTCTTTTAATTAAAAAATCGTTATTTATTATTATTAATTATGGTTTTATGCTCACATCTGAATTCGTAACCAATAGAAGGA
>JAFGSU010000358.1 GCA_016934435.1 Candidatus Zhuqueibacterota bacterium
CTAACGCTGAACCCCATTTTTTCATTAATATTGCGAATTTTGTCAACAATGGAGTCAGGCAGGGCGTCGGTTACTTCGACATCCGTACCTGGCTTGTACTTGGGTGTGGATTCACTTTTACCATAGTTAAAATTAATCGGAATGGCCAAACCCAATTGGGCTGGCAAAAACTTATCAAGCTGGATACTGGTATTAAAACTGCCGCTGCGGCGATTATCGCCATCGCCAAAACGGGTGGAGACATTGTGAAAATCGGCATCCTGTTGTTCCACTTCACCGTTGAAGCGGATCAATCCGGCCCAATCCAGATCCACGCGGGCGCGGTAGGCCATGCCTTTATCCTTTTTCACATTCGAAAGGCGAAGTTCGTTCATCCATACCTGGCCCACGAACGGCAGATTGGGATGGGTGTTCCTGACGCCGGCAACGAGCATGCGCACGTTGGTTAAAGCGGGAATTCCTTTAACAAAATAGGATTTTCCCCCTCCTTTATCTTTAAAATACCCTTTTCGGTATCCGCTTGAATCAAAATTTTCGGCGATCAGTTTAATGGCGGAGAGTTCCTGTAAATCCACTTCCATATTATTGCGCGAATCCCAGCCCTCATAAACCGGTTGGCAAATCTCATAATAGTTATTCATATCCGATCCGAAACGCAGAAAGAACTCGATGTGCGAGGTGTCTCGACTAATATGCACCTGTGAAGGATCACTGCCATAAACAAACATTTTCATCGTCCGGTAACGAATATAATCCTGTTTATCATAGAACGATTTTTGGATAACGCCATTGTCCCCCGCTTGCAGGTTGTCGACATTCATGACCAACGCTTGCTCTTTAGCCGTAACGCGGGTAATCCGGTCCACCTCTCCGGAAACACCCGGCGGCGGGATATAATCCGGATTGTCATGGGTGTTTATTTCGGTCACGGTTACTATGGGATCGGTTTTACTGTCATAATTTTCCGGGTCTTCTGCCGTAGCCGTCCCAAGCTCTTTCCACTCATTACCGACCAGGCTGATATCAGCGATGATGACCGATTTTTTTTCCGCCGTTTCGAAACCATCCACCCACATGCGAATAAATTCTATACGGGTTATATCCGGCGTGCCAATTTTGCTCATGGTTGGCGAAGGGGCATCGAGCGGAATGCGATACAGGCGCCAGCCGTAATCTTGGCCCGTTTCCTTTTCGATGCTGGCTCCGGCAATGAATGCCGTATCGGGGTGATCGCGCCGCAAAGAAAATGTGTAAGAAAAATAGCCATTGGTGACATCCAAATTGGTATTGCCGTTCATATCTTCCGAATCGGGCTTGCGCCCCCCATAATCGTTGGCATTTCCCTCCGTACCGTTAATCCGATCATAATCCGCGCTTCCGGTGCTGTAGGACCAGTCGTCGTCACTGTAGGGTTCGCCATAATCGCGCACGCCGTTGCCATTAATATCCCAAAAATCACCACCGGCGGCAATGGCGCGCGGATCAGCGTTACTCATGCCGTCGATACCGATATCCTCACCATCGTCCAACAGGTTGTTGGGAAATCCATTGCGCGGGACGTCCTCGGTATCGAATTTCTTATTGGGAATAATATCCTCGCTGATCTGCCCCAGATCAATATGGAGGTTGCCTTCGGTGCCTTTGACCCAGATTTCCAGAAATTTTGATTCGGTCTGATTAAAATATCCGCTCGACAAACCTTTCTGTAATCCTCCCCACGACTCGCGCATATCGGCGATACTATCGGCAGGGGTGAATTGCATCACCAGTACCGTCGTAGTCTGGGCAACATTGGCATTGATATCTCGATTGGGCCAAATTTCGCGGATCGCCACCTGTTGATAGGGTTCATACCAGATCATATGGCCGCGACCGGCCAGCGATGGATAGGTGACATTGAGATCAATCTTGGACAATGGCGGAGAGCACAAATTCCAGCTCCGTCTCGAGATGCCGAGTGGTGTGATCCGTTTCGCCGCTTCGAAATCGTCAATATAGGCAACGCCATCCTTGTCGCCGGTGGCTTCATTGTTGCGGGTATTCGGATTGGGTATAACTTGCGCCACTTCCCCTTCAAATGTGATCGAAGTAGGCTGGCGAGAATCGACAAAAGGCAACAAATTAGCAAAGCGGGTCAGGAAAAACGGCTTGAGAGAAAATTTGGTGTTCACGTCCCAGACCATGTTACGCATGGGGCCTTTGCCAACGCGAACTTTTTGATCCAGTGTACTTTCGTTCAAATAGAGAAAGGTGGCGCCGAGAAAGCCGTCGTCCCACAAATCATACTCGGCCCGGGCGCCCATAATTGTTTTTTTATCAATCTGGAAAAGTTGATTACTTTCGTAAGTCACCTCGACATTGGCGGATGGCCTCAGGGCCTCTTCATTGAGCATCTTCAAACTGCCGGTGAAATAGTCGATGATATAATCAACATTGCGTGTTAGTCGGCGGCCGTTGAGCGTCACTTCTTCGGAATTCTCGATGACGTTCATTCCCAGGGAGTATTCCGCACTGCGGGTTTTGGATTTGACCTCGATATAGAATTTGCTCGCAGCATTGATGGCGCTCTGAACGGTGGTATCGTACAGGGCTGGTGAGCGGTATTCCGGCGCTAACATATTTTGATACTTTTCTGCGACAGGATCATAGGGCCGCAATTCTGGAAACCACAATTCGCCCAATCCCAATCGCAAAATATTTTCGTTACGGTCAATGATATTATCGGGTGTATTGGCATTGCCGTTTCGGTCGGTATTATCCAGTCCAAAGACGTGCAGCCAGGTAACTTGTTTGCCGTTGACCTCCACGGTTTCCACCGGATCGCCGGAAGGAGGCTTGTAAAAAATTCTCAATTCAAATCCTTCTTCCGACATGTTTCGTGGGCCCAGCATATAGATGTTTTTCCAGGCCAGACGCCAGGTTCTATCCGTAGGACGCGGATTCATCGGTTTGAGTAATCGTAATTGTACAACCCGATCATTATCCGGGTCAAAATTGATATTGCCACGGATATATCCTGAACTGTCCTGAAACGCCACCGCCAGCACATCATTATTATCCAGCGGTTGATTCATTCTCAGATAACCCAGTTCCGGATCATAGAAATACTCTGTTTTTTCCAGACGAAGGAAATGGCCGCGATAATATTCCGGTTTTTCTCCCGTGGTATCCACTTCCACGATCACCTGTTTGTTAGAATCGGCTTCATCCGGTACCCAGGCCCATCCATAGATGGCCTCCGGCTTGTCGGTGGCATAGCTGTATCGCGATTTGTAAACCTCGATGCGCGAGATGGTACGGTCGGGATTATATTGAAATTCGCCGTTGGGGCCTCGATCCGAGAAACGTTTACGATAATAATCATCAATAAAATAATAATAACCCTGAAGATAATCATAGTCTTGAATTTGTTTGACGCCTTCGGCGGCGCCCCCGGTTAGAGACAGTTTTTTCTGTTCCCCTTTTTCCTGACTGGCAATCGCTGTCAACTTGAGGTTACCCAGGGTCATGGCCGTTTTTATGCCAAA
>JAFGSU010000359.1 GCA_016934435.1 Candidatus Zhuqueibacterota bacterium
CGGTTAAATCCGTTTCCATGGTATAACGCGATGAAGTGAGAGGCCGCAGCATGGTGAGCAGGATGACCTTTTTATACAGGGGAATAAAAAATTGCATGCCTGCCGCATTGCCGTACCGGGTGTAGATGGATTCGAGGCTGTTTTTATTCTCCACATATTCATATTCCAGATTGACGCCCAGCGAGGTCATCCCCTCGATATTGTTGGCGGCGGGATTCATCGTATTCAACGCCAGCCGGTCCACCACACCGATACCGGCGCCGCCCATTCCGACGGCTTTCGCGGAAACGGTATACCGCGGCAAACCCAATCCGATGGAAGAGTAAAACGAATCCGCCTGAACTGCAGCGGGATACGTGAACAGGGTGAACCAAACGATAGAAAATATGGTTACTGCGAATTTCATTTGTGACTCACTATTTTTGTTAGAATATCATTGATTTCCGGCTCGAGCCAGACGGGCGGTGTTCTATTGCTTCAGTGCCCATCAGCAAACTGGCAGCAGCCATCCACGGCCAAACTTCAGCGGGCCATCACCCATCCGGTCAGAACCGCGGCGAAGGCGGCATGGAGTAAGTGATGTACAGGGTCGGCCGTCGCCCTTCCGACGCGGCGGCGCCATTAAAAATGACTTTTTCCATATCCTGCCCATATTGCAAAGACTGCACCAGGATACCATAGTTGGGCTGCAACTGGAGCACCCAGCGTTGCGTCATGGAACCCATATAGCCTACATCCGGCGTCTGGGATATATACAAAATACTCGCTTCCTGTGAGGCCACGAACGATGGGCTGGAATAGATGCTATCCAGCTTCATGGCGCTGAGATCCTGCCAGGCGGAGTCGGTGGCCACCTGTCGGACGGTGAGGGATACTCCGGCGCTATCGGTTCTGCTGCCCTGCGCTTCGATATTAAAGTTCAGCAGGGCGCGATGTACTGTGGCTTCCACGGGCAGGGCGCTCAAATCAAACCGCAGCAGAAAACGATCGCCTGAGCCGTTGGCAATGGTCAGTTGATCCGGGTTTTCCTGCATCTGATAGGCTGGGATGGCTGTACTGTACTCAAACAGACCGGCATCCTGGTCCACACCCACCGTCACCGTATCCAATCCACTCGTTTTGGAGGTATAGATCACTTCCAGCGTTGCATAGCCGCTCAAGTTCTCGGAAGCGTTGCATTTGGCCATAAAGCCGGCCTGGTTGAAGGTCATCAAAAGGCCGTAATTATCCGTCCCATTGACCCAGTTATTGACCAGGCCCGCCTCGAGATCGACGGTGATGGTACTGCTGTCCTGCGCGGAGATGGAATAAGGAAAGGCTTTGCTGTTATCGTAATTAAATTGAATGTCCTGCCATTCGACCGTCGTTTCGCTCCAGGTTGCTGTGATGGGATGAACCGTGCCGGCGAAATCGGCGCCGGCGCCGAAACAGGCAATCTGATTCAGGATGAGTTTTGCTTGCTCGACCGTAGCGGTGTCGATGGCGCTCAGGCTGGTGAATAACAGGGCTATGCGCGATTGAATGCCGTCATAATCGCCCAGCAACAGATAGGGGGCGCTACCGGCGTTGTGGGGCGCCCAGAATTGACCGCTCTGGATGAGCGGCGCATTCAAGGTGAGCATTTCACCTTTGTCATCGCGCGGCATGGATTCGAATCCGCCCGGTAATGGTTTTTCATTGCTACAAAATAAGAACAAAAATATAGGAATGACAATACAAAGAGCCGATATACGTTTCATGATAGTCCCTGATGTGTTAGTCGCATCTTGCGCGCCGTCTTTCTGCTTTTAACCTGTCCGCAATGCGCTCAGTTCCATAATAATTTTAAATGTAATAATAATTATCGAAAAAGCAAAATGAAAACCGCCAGCATGGCGGTCATTTTAATTGGCGCCCCTGACAGTACGGCGACAGCCGATCCAACCGGATGAAGCAGGGATAGCCGGACCAGTGCGATTTTGGATAGTGGTGACGGCTGAAGAGGCAGCCGATATCAAAAAAAAGGGCAACCCGAATGATTGCCCGCTGTAGAAATATGGTAAAAAAAATTAGCCTATTTTTTTTCTTTCGTTTTTTTCTCTTTTTTCGCTTTTTTCTCTTTCTTTTCTTTCTTTTCCTCTTTCTCTTCGGCCGCTGCTTTTTCTTCCAGTTCCTGTTGTTCTGCGGCTTCCTCCTCTTCCTGCTCTTTCTTCTTTTTCTCGGCTTTTTCTTTACGTTTTTGTCGCTGTTTTTCAATCTTGGCAGCCTGAACGCCTTCGTAACCAACCAGTTCGAAAATGGCCATTTTTGCGCCGTCACCCAGGCGGTGGCCGATTTTAATGACCCGGGTATAGCCTCCGTCGCGCTCGCTGTACTTGGGCGCTATCTCCTCGAACAGTTCCCGAACCAGTTCCTTGTCGGGAATGGTCCGCAGCACCTGTCGTCGTGAAGCCAGATCGCCTTTTTTGGCAAAGGTGATCAGCCGTTCGACGGTGGAGCGCGCCTCTTTTGCCTTTGGCGTCGTGGTGATGATGCTTTTATGAATAAACAGAGCTTTTGCCATATTGGCGAGCATCGCTTTTTTATGGCTGTGGGTTCTGCCCAGTTTTCTTCCTGCTTTAAGGTGTCTCATGAATCGAATCCTTACGAATTAATGATCTTCGCCTTTTTTGAGATAGTTATCTACATCCATGCCGAAATACAGACCCTTCTCTTCGAGTATTTTAGTCAATTCGGAGAGCGATTTACGGCCGAAATTACGGAATTTCAGCATTTCCTGTTCGTCGCGCCGTACCAGATCGCCGATGGATTTGATGTTGGCCGCCATCAGACAATTATGCGAGCGCACCGACAGTTCCAGTTCGTCGACGCTCATCTTGAGCAGTTTACGAATGCGAATCGCTTCTTCATCGACTTCCTGGGTTTCTTCCTCTTCGGTATCGATATCGAAATTGATAAAGAGCTGAATATGATCGCGCAGAATTTTCCCGGCGAAACTGAGGGCATCATCGGGAGTGATGCTGCCGTCGGTGGTGATTTCCAGGATAAGGCGTTCATAATCGGTGCGTTGCCCGACGCGGGTATTCTCGACGCTATAGGTCACCCGCAAAACCGGTGTAAAGACCGCGTCGATGGGGATGGTTCCGATGGGCATATCGGGCTGTTTATTTTCTTCCGCCGGCACATAGCCGCGGCCGCGGCCAAAACGCAATTCCATCCTGAAATTGGCATCTTCATTCAGGGTTGCGATGTGTAGATCGGGATTGAGAATTTCAAATTCCGTGGTTTGCGCCTGGATGTCGCGAGCGCTAATAGTTCTCGGCCCTTTCATTTCCAGCGTCAGCTTATCCGCTTTTTTGTCGATCAGTTTGAGACGAACCTGCTTGAGATTGAGCAC
>JAFGSU010000360.1 GCA_016934435.1 Candidatus Zhuqueibacterota bacterium
CTATCCGGCCGAAGCGGTGAGCCTGCGCAGCGCCGCCGAAGAGAATGTGGTCATCATCGACAAAACAACACCGCAGGAACAGGTCATCGGTGAGATCGATCTTTTTGCCGCCCCGCTCATGGTGCATGACGAAGCCATTTATATCCATCAAAGTCAACAGTACCACGTCGATAAATTGGACTGGCCGCGCCGCAAGGCATACGTTCGCAGCGTTGCGGTGGATCATTATACCGATGCGCAGCTCAAGATCGATCTGAAAGTGTTGGAGATTGCAGAGGAGAAAATGTTCGGCGAGCAATCGGCCGGCCACGGCGAGGTGGCGGTGACCAGTGTCGCCACGATGTATAAAAAGATAAAATTTGAAACGCATGAAAATATCGGCTGGGGAAAAATTGATCTGCCGGAACTCACCATGCATACGGCTGCCTTCTGGTATCGTTTCAGCAACGAAATCCACGTTCAGCTCGATATTCCGCAGCAGGAATTCAGCGATGGGCTCAAGGCCGCTGCAAATGTATTAGGCAATGTGGCGCCCCTCTTCCTCATGGGCGATCCGCGCGACATTGCCGTCACGCCGATGATGCGCGCACCCATGTGGCAACAGCCGGCCATTTTTATCTGGGAAAAATGTCCCGGCGGTGTCGGCCATGGACAAAAACTATTCAACATCTACCCTGATGTCGCCCGGGCGGCCATTGAACTGGTGCAAAGCTGCGGTTGCGAAAACGGCTGCCCATCCTGCGTGGGACCGGCTCTGGAGGTAGGGGAGACGGGTAAACGGCATGCCCTGGCGGTATTGAAATCGATGCTGTAGAGCTATTATGCCGTCGATCAAAGAAAAACTTGCCTTTTTTGAGAAAAAAACAGGCCTCGAATCGGAAAAAGGGGCTTTTACACCTCCTGCCGACGACGGCCGCCTGCACCTCGGCCTGCAGACCCTGCAAACCGAGTGGGGAGAGGCACTCGTGCGCGAAAAACAGATTTTCTATCATCGCTATCCGGCCCTCGATTTACGCGCTTTTTTGCGCCTCGAGCCGGACGATTTTTGTTACATCGGCAAAAGCTGGCAATATCAATCGTTTGATGCAAAAAAAATCCTGCTGATCGATACCGAGACGACCGGGCTGGCCGGCGGCACCGGCACCTATGTATTTCTGGTCGGATTGGCGCGGTTTCAGGATGATCATGTCTTGATCAAACAGTATTATTTGCTGAATCAGGGGATGGAATATCCTTTTCTGCAGATGATTTTACAGGAATTCCAGGATGTAACAGGACTCCTCAGTTTCAACGGCAAGTCGTATGACCTGCCGCTTTTGAAAACCAGGCTGGTGCTCAACCGGATGCCTTTTCCCTATGAAGAGCTGCCGCATCTCGACCTGTTGCATACGGCGCGTCGGTTGTGGAAATCGCTGCCCGGCTACTCGCTGTCGACGCTTGAAGAATATGTGCTGCGCGTCCGCCGGGAGGGGGATGTTCCGGGATATCTTATTCCGGGGGTATATTTTAAGGCACTACTGACCGGTGATTTGCGGCCCCTGCAACCTGTTTTACAGCATAACGTTATCGATTTGCTCAGCATGGTTGGAGTGGCGATTGAAGCGGCCAGGATATTTAAAGAACAGGGAGATAGAACCGCCGCATCGCTCATCAGCGTCATGCGTACGCTCGAAGCGCTGGACCTTTTGCAGGAGGCGACTACAGTCGGCGATGCTTCGCCGATGACCGATGCTGCGAGCGAGGATGTCGCCCGCCTGCTTTTGTACAGAGCGCGCTATTTGAAAAAACTACATCGCATGGACGAGGCGGTGCAAATCTGGCAGGCGTATATCGATAAAAGTATGCGTTTCTCAGCCGAGCCATACGTCGAACTGGCCAAGCATTTTGAGCATGGTTGTCGGGATTTCGGGCAGGCTCTAACCTACATCGAAAAGGCCGAATCGCGGTTGCAAATTTTGATGGAATTACGCGACCTGGAAAAAGCGCATTCCCTGTTACAGGATATCAGTAAACGCAAGGCGAGGTTGTTGCGCAAGATGCATAAGGCCTGATAATGGATGACGGGAGCTCGAGTCCGATTTGGAGTGCGCCGGCACGAAGGCGCTTTGTCGCCGGTCGAAATGTCGACCGGCAGGAAAGCGGTGACGCGTCACCGCACTCTATATTGCTGGTAATATTTAAAAATTCCGAAGGACTGGTTCCTCCGCTGGATTCTGTCGAAACTGATTGATTGAAAAGAAAAATAAGAGTTGGTATTATAATAAAAAAAGGATCTTTTTGACAGGATTGAAAGGATCGACCGGATTCACAGGATTAAGATGATGTTGAATTTTTACAGTTTTTAGTCGGGTTCTTGCAAATAATTCCCAAAATTCACATATTTAAATTGAATAAAGCCAGTATTCGATCCTGTCAGTAAAAATTCTAAAATTTTGTATAAGGGGTACAGTGAGTGACCACCAAGCTCTATCAAACCGATGCATACCTGCGCGAAACCGACGTGCGGATAATGGATAAAACCGTCATCGATGGAAGACCGGCGGTGCAGCTGGATCGAACTATTTTCTATCCCACCTCCGGCGGACAGATGCACGACACCGGCCGATTAAATGATAGCAGAGTTGTGGAGGCCCGGATCGTCGATGAAAAAATCTGGCACCTGCTGTCGGACCCTCTGCAGTCTGATCAGGCCCATGCCGTCCTCGATTGGGATCGCCGTTTCGATTTCATGCAGCAGCACACCGCGTTTCATATTCTCGCCGGCAGTTTTCTCCGGCTGTTCAAAATCGAGACCCTGTCGTCGCATTTAGGCGAAGAAACAAGCACCATCGATGTTGATGCAGCTGAGGTCTCGCCGGAAATGATGCATCGGATTGAAAACGATTCCAACCGGATTGTCTGGGAAGACCGGCCGGTGCGCATACGATTGGTCAGTGAAGAAGAGGCACATGCTTTGAGCGTACGAAAGGAGGCGGCTGTATCGGGTACGGTTCGTCTCATTGAAATACAGGATCACGATCTGGATCCCTGCGGCGGCACACATGTGAGTTCGACCGCGCAGGTGGGATTGGTGAAGATCATCGGCCGCGAGCGCGTGCGGAAGAATATGAGATTTACATTTGTCGCCGGCAAACGCGCTTTGTCGTTGCTGCAAAACTATCACAACATCTGCCAGGAATTATCGGTCGCTCTGACCACCGGCATCGATGAATTGGTTGCAGCCGTGAACGGATTAATGTCCGAGCAAAAGGGGTTGCGCAAGAAACTGCGCGATCAGGCCAGGCTCATCGGCGAAACTCGTTTGCTGGAGATCGTCCATCGAGCCAAATCCGAAAAGATCGTCGATCACATTTTCGTCGATATGGACATGGAGACTTTGAGATGGATGGCGGGTACGGCGGTGAAACAGCAGCCCGGCGTCTACCTGTTCGCATCGACCGGGGAACGGGTCATCCTGGTGTTTGCCGCTGCCGGATACGATTTGGATTTGCGTCCCATTTTTCAGGATGTGCTGTCAAAGATCGACGGCAGGGGCGGGGGGGAGGCCGGTTTTGTACAGGGGAGCGGGAACAAGGTGGAGGATCTGGAGGCAGCGATGACTGCTGCAAAAAAGGATGTGCAAAAATTCCTCCAATAAAACCATTGACTTTTTGCAGAAAAATTTGTATCATATATGCCACAAACGGGGCTATAGCTCAGCTGGGAGAGCGCTTGACTGGCAGTCAAGAGGTCACCGGTTCGATCCCGGTTAGCTCCACAAACGCTTACTATTTATAAATGACTTGAGGCTTGCTCTCTTCCCGGTGCAGGCCTTTTTTTATGCAATTTTGGTGAAAAAAGGCTGAAACGATCAGCTAAAACACCGGTTTTTCTGGAACATTCGGAGTTGTCACATGCTTTTATAATCTATCCAGCCTGTAGATATAACAACCCAGATTCAGTGTTAATCCGCGAACTGAAGTGAAAATGTGCCACCCACAGGGTTACTTAATTAACTTGTAGACACCGAATC
>JAFGSU010000361.1 GCA_016934435.1 Candidatus Zhuqueibacterota bacterium
CATTACATGCCGCACAATTGGTATGATACACCCACAGTGACTTGGGGAACGCCTTTGCTGCAAGTTTTTTCAACATAGCATAACCTTTTTAAATTTTGAACGAGGCGAGGATATCAAGCTCCTTAAAACAGTGGCTACCTCCGCCCCGTCTGTCTGTACGCTTAAACTCCCAACGACCAGATCGATAACACCGCTTGCGTCGCGCTGTGAAGCATGGGATAGAGAAGATTCGGATAGACTCCGATCAAAATAGTCAAAAGAGCCAGGACAACGATGCTGATATACATCAGGAAAGGCACTTCTCGCGCCCCTTCCAATTCCGGCGTTGGGTTTTCCGGTTCCTTCCAGAAGACCAGATAAGCCGCCCGCACCATACAGGCCAGAGTGAAAATACCGGTCAGAATGGATATTCCCAGAGCCCAGAACAGTTTTTGTTCGCCGACCGCGAGAAACAGTGTGAATTTGCTCATAAAACCGTTAAAAGGCGGCAATCCTGAAATCGCCAGCGAACCGACAAAGAAAGCAAAAGCCGTAAGGGGCATTTTTCTGGCCAGGCCTCCCAGCTTGCTAATGCGGCGTTGACCGGTAGCATACATGATGGCGCCCACGCTCAAGAAAAGCAGAGCCTTGACAATGGTATGGTTGAGCATATGAAATAAACCGCCGTAGATGCCCAGATAAGTACCGAGTCCCAATCCTTCAAATACATAGCTGATCTGGCTTACGCTTGAAAACGCCAGCATGCGTTTGAGATCATCCTGCACCAATGCCATCAAGATACCCACCAGCATGCTGATGGATGCAAGGATGGCGATGAATACAACAATAGAATGGTAGGTGGGCGCGAAAATGGTTACCGTGCGCGTCAAAGCGTAGGCGCCGAGATTAATAATCAATCCGGATAACAGGGCGCTGACCGGAGAGGGGGCTTCCGAATGGGCGTCGGGCAACCAGGCATGAAACGGCACCAGACCGGCTTTGGTGGCGAATCCGATGGTCATGAAAGCCACGCCCAGTAATGCGATATTTTGTGGAATAAGCTTCGCCACTCTGCCGATTTCATTCAAAAACAAGGCATCGCGGCCGATGTGCGGATAACCGGCGGCAAAAATCAGGATGATGCCGAAAAGCGAAAACGTCATACCGACCACCACCAGCAGCACATATTTGTAACCGGCCTCGAGAGAGGCTCTGGTGCGATAAAACGCCACCAGCAACGCGGTCGCCAGTGTGGAGCTTTCCATGGCGATATAAAGCATAACCAGATGATTGGTCGTTACAGTCCAGTTCATGGTGCCGGTGAAAAGCAAAACCAGACCATAATAGAGCGTCAAGCGGCCTTCCCTTACCATACCCAATTCATGCTCGTGCCGTAAATATCGTACAGATTGCACAACCACGAGCAGTACCAGCGTATTAACTAAAAGACCCATCAGGGCGCTAAGACCGTCGACCGAAATCGAGCGTCCTACTGATGTGAAGCGCATGCCGGAAAAAACCTGAATGCTGATATAAACCGAAACGCACCATTGAATGAGAAGGATTAAAAAGGTTGCGATCTCGCGCGCATTTTTAACCTTTCTCAATCCCAACAGGGCGCTCAGAATGGCTCCACATATGGGGAACAAAATTAAAAACAGTGGCAAAAAAGACTGAGTGGCTTCAGTCATGGGCGACCTCGTTTATCTCTTTAACTCCGATAGTTTAGCAGAATCCATCGTTCCGAAGATTTGATAAATATGTGAACTCAGGTATAACAATAGAAAAACGTTGGCTACGACGTTGGTCAATATCCCGATCATGGTGGTTTCTTTCAACTGCGGCGCAAGCGCCAATAAGACCAGATGAACGCCATTTTCCAGCAAAGCGACACCAATCACCGTCTTCAGTACATCCCTGCGAGTGAGCAGAGCCCAGAGTCCCAGGCAAAAAATGCTAAAGGCGCCGGCCAGCAGGCTGCGCACAGGTTCCTCCATGGCAGCGGTCGTCGGCGCTAATAAGATGATGATTTTACGGAAAAGGCTGAAAAAAATGACCATCAAGGATGTTACGATTACAATCGAACCAGCGAAACCAATGATGGGCCGGTGTTCATGAATCGGTACCCGGCGAACAAAACGAAGCAACATATACGGTATAATAACGACTTTGGTCAGGAAACAGGTCATGGCCCAGAGGTACAGACTTTCATTTTTCCCCACGTACGCATAACCGGCAATAATAGCGCAGAGGAAAATAGAGTGCACCAGGTACGCCAGAGAAGTCGTTCTGAGGTTACGAATTTCCACCGCAGCGATGGAGGCGATGAGTATGGCCAGCGTTAAAGTGATCAGGGTATGCTCGGTCATTTGCCACCTCGCTTTCGCACCCCGGGTGCGCCGTGCGGCATGGAAGCGCCGACGAAATTTCGTCCTTCGCGCATGCGCCGCGTCGGGATGCGATCAATGGCGTTCTCCGTTTCAAAACAGCGCCCGCATCGTGCACAGGTGAGCATATATAATTCCTGTTCAATGTAGAGATCGGTTTTATCATCAGTACTTGTTTCGAACAGTTGTGTCACCTGAATGGCTCCTTCCGGACAGACATCCGCACAACGAGCGCAGTAGGTACAGCGATCGAGCACGAATTGCATCCGCGTTTTTTCGCCGTCATCGTAAATACGAATGAGACGGGAAGGGCATACATTGGCGCATCCGCCGCACGCGATGCATTTTGTTTCATCTACATCGATTTTGCCGCGATAGCCTTCCCCTACCTCGGCGCCGGGCCCAAACGGATAGGGTAAGGTAACCCGAGGATTGGAAAAACAGATAACGGCTTCTTTGAATTTTGCTTTGAACATAACACCTTTCCCATTTATGCCAAATTCTTTATTAGGATCCTACCAGAGCAAATGCCAGACCGATCAGGGAGACAAAAATCATGACGGCAAAATACTTAATCGCCTGATCTACCCTCAATCTTGGATTGACGACATGCACCACGCCGACAATCACCAGCAACACCACCACTTTGATCAGAGTGATCAATAAATTGAGTAAAAAGTACGGCGTCACCGGCCAGGGCACAAAAATGGCCACAAAAATAGCGGAAAAGATCAATTCCTTGGCGTAGAACATCCATTTGAACAACGCCAGTTTGGGTCCGCTCATCTCGATGAACGGTCCTTCCATGATCTCCTGATCGGCTTCCACGATATCAAACGGCAATCGCGCTAATTGCGCTACAATAGCCAGGAACAGGGTAAAGGCCACGATAATCATGGATAACGACGGTGTGGTGGCGGCCTGGTACGCCATCATGGCGCCGAATTGCATGGAACCGGCTTTGACCGCCACGGCGATGAGCGAGATGACAATGACGGGCTCTACGGTCAACACCATCATCATTTCGCGTGCCGAACCGATAAAAGCAAACGGACTCTCCGAGGTGACGCCGCCGATCATCACCATCACGGCCGATAACGTTATCAGGTAGATAAAGACGATGATATCGCCCGCCCCCTGCAGGGGCGGTCTGGCGCCGATGGGCACGATCACGGCGGTGACGATGATGGCCGCGAAAGCCAGAATGGCGCTGTAGCGGAACAGCAGGCTCTTTGAACTGACAATGTCCTCTTTTCCCAATAACTTGAGCAGATCGAGATAGGGTTGATAGATGGGTGGACCAATACGCGAATGGACAAACGCCACCAGTTTACGGATCAATCCTTCCAGCAGAGGCGCTAACAGAATGACCAGCAAGATGTTCAGCACGCTTAATCCAATGCTCTGTCCAAGTGAATATTCCATTTTCTCTCCGATGGTATTTTACACTTAAACGTCTCAGTCAAAAAAAAAATAGAGCCGTTTCAATACCTGTGTTTATTTTTTGCTAAAATGCTGCTTCGAAAGCTGCAGCAGTTCCTGCTTGGTATATATTTTAATTTTACCCGTTTTTACATCCACCGTTTCCAGGCGCTCGGTGCAGGAGAAACAGGGATCGAGGCTGCCCAGTGCGATGGGCACGTCGGCCACTGTTTCGCCGGCCACCATAATCGGCACACCCTGCAGATTCTGAAACGTCGGTGCGCGCGCCTTCCAGCGATATGGACGCATATCTTCACCGGTAATGACAAAATGGTGCGTCTCGCCGCGGGGCGCTTCGACCGAGGACACGCCCACACGTCCGGGCTCAATAGGCTCATCAATCACGACAATGACCGGCCCCTCCGGCATCATGCGCAGCGCATCCTTAATTTCACGAACGGATTCTATTGTTTCTTTGATGCGCACCACCACCCGCGACCAGATATCTTCGCCGGTTTCAACGATCACTTCACAACCCACTTCCGGATAGGCGGCATAGGGATGGTCGACGCGAATGTCCAGCGCGACACCCGACGCGCGTGAAGTCGGACCCAATAATGCATAGGAAATGGCATCCTTGTTCTCCAGAATGCCGACGTTCTGGCAGCGCATGAACAGGGTGGTATCGGTGGAGACCGCATCCAGGATGGCGCGCACCTCCTTGTCCACCCGGTCCATAACTTGCAATAATTCCGGATGTATCTCTTTGGGAATATCGCGCCGCACGCCACCAACCAGGTTCATACCCAATAGTTTGCGGTTGCCGGTGATTTTTTCACAAATCCACATGACCGGTTCACGGATGCGCCAGGATTGCATCAGAACGGTATCGAAACCGATGATATGGCCGGCAATGCCGAGCCAGAGCATGTGGCTTTGAATACGTTCCAATTCCAGCAGGATGGTGCGAATGAATCGTCCGCGGGCGGGAACTTCTATATTTGCTGCTTTTTCAACTGCTTGACAGTACGCCGTACTGTGCACCGAGCCTCATATGCCGCAAATCCGTTCCGCGAGGAACGGCACCTGGTTATAGTTGAGCTGGCTGTCGGCGATTTTCTCAATACCGCGGTGGCTGTAAAACCCGCGATAATCGCCGCCGATAACCTTTTCGCCTTCGACGAAAAGACGAAAATAAGCGGGTTCTTCCAGCACCGGAAAAAACGGACCGATGGGAACAACCGTGCTCCCTTCAGGCGGTTTCTTCATCTCCTGAGCGTGCGACCGGTCGCTATTGGGATAGGTCTGCAGCGGCACATCGCGGCGCAATGGATGCAGATTAGCGGGCCAATCATCCGCCAGTATCAGGCGCCGCGGATCCGGATGATTCTTGAGCTTGATGCCTAATAAATCCTGAATCTCACGCTCAGCCCAGTTCGCAGCCGGAATATCTGCTCCTCCGGTGATAGACTCAATCCACACATCTTTCTGTGGCACAAGCATGCGAACGGTGATAAAAAGATGATCGGCTGCGAAAGAATATACATAATCTACAAAAAAACCGCCTTCGCCCTCGCGAACATCGGTGCCCACAGCCACGACGAATCGTGCCGCCAGATCATGAAATATATGCCGGCAAACCTCAGCGCTATGAGCGCGATCGATGGTGACCATCACCATATCATTTACCGGCTGTTCCGACCGTTTGATTTTATCACCAAAATGGTCTTTTAGTTTTTTAACAAGATCCGAACCTGTCATCGAATTGACATACCTCCGTTCAATTGGATAATAAAAACAACATGGCCACGGCGCCGATGGTGCCGATGACCAACCACAACAAATACACATGGGGGATTCCGCTGTGCGTAGCGCTGAACCGAACGAGCACCTTCATGATGCCGTTGACCAGCGGATCAAAAAACCATTTATCGATATCGAGCAATCGTTTGATGAAATCGCGTTCGCTGAATTTTATTTTGGGATACTCGATGGTCGGATAAACACCCGGCCGCTGATATTTACCAAAACGCAGGTTGAACATCTGTTTGAACGCCAGGTAGTAGCTATGGGCTTTATAGCGCACTTCTTCATCCGTGTGTTCTTCGCCGCAATACCAGGTCTCATTAACGCGCTGCGGC
>JAFGSU010000362.1 GCA_016934435.1 Candidatus Zhuqueibacterota bacterium
ATCGCGCCTATCAACAGTTAGAAGAGGGCATCGTCACCCTGCGACTCAAACCTGGCACCCTCTGCACCGAAACCGAACTCAGCAGCATGCTGGGCATCGGCCGCACCCCCATCCGCGAAGCATTACAGCGATTGGCGGAAAAACGTCTGGTGCAAAACATCCCGCGCCACGGCATCAAGATCACCGAAATCAACGTCGCCGACCACTTTTCCCGGCTGGAGACCCGGCGCGTCCTCGATCGCCTGTTAGCCACCAAGGCGGCGAAACGCGCCACTCCGGCACAACGGCAGCGTTTCCGCGACCTGGCGGCGCAGATGGAAACCGCCATGAACAAAAACGATCTTATCACCTACATGCATGTCGACCGCGCCTTTGATGAATTACTGGAAGCAGCGGCGCGCAATCCGTTCGCCGCCGCATCGGCCGGCGTGCTGCACGCCCACTGTCGCCGGTTCTGGTATTATTATCGGCACGACGGCAATATCGCAGAAATAGCAGGCCTGCATGTGACGCTGATGCGCGCCGTTGCCGACGGCGACGAGTCCGCCGCCGGCCATGCATCCGACGCTATCATCGATTACATGGAACAATTTACCAAGAATTCCCTGGATATTAGCTGAACAATGCCTGCGCCCATAACACCTCCGTCACAGTTCGCATTCCCGTTTTTAAGTCGGCTCGTTATGTATTGTAAATTTATGATAGTAGGAACACCTTCTTGAAAGATATCCACGGCAACATATTCAACATCATGCGGTTCGCCGTCAACGACGGCCCCGGCATTCGAACCACTGTTTTCCTCAAAGGTTGTCCTCTGCATTGCGCCTGGTGTCATAATCCCGAGTCCATATCGCCGGCGCCGGAATTGATGCTGCGACCGGAACGCTGCATCGCCTGCGGCGCCTGTCTGTCCGTTTGTCCTCAGCGCGCCATCGAAAAAATAGATGGTCGCTATGTCACCCATCGCCGGTTATGCCGAGAGTGCGGCGCCTGTGCCGACGCATGTCCGGCTGAAGTGCGCAGCCTCATCGGGAAAATGATGACCGTCGAGGAAGTGATGCGGGAAGTGGAAAAAGATAAAATCTTTTATCAAAGTTCCGGCGGCGGCGTCACCCTTTCCGGAGGCGAACCGCTCATGCAGCCGCAGTTTTCATCCGCCCTTCTAACGGCCTGCAAAAATAAAAAGATCCATACCGCTGTCGATACGTCCGGCTATGCCCCGCTTTCCATAGTGAAAAAGACCAACAAGTACGTCGATCTCTTTTTATTCGACCTGAAAATCCTCGATGAAGAGTTGCATATAAAATACACCGGTTTTTCGTTGCAGCCCATCCTCACTAATCTATCGTGGTTGTGTCGAAATGCGAACGAATTGGTGGTTCGCGTGCCGCTCATCCCCGGCATCAATGATGCGCCTGATCAGATCGAAAAGATCGGCCGTTTTGTAGCGGGCAAAAAAAGCATCAAAGAGATTCAGCTTCTCCCCTATCACCGCAGCGGGGCGGATAAATATGCGCGACTGGCTTTGGAATACACGCTTCCGAATCTGGTGTCGCCGGGCCGACAAAAAATGCAGGAAATAGCGTCGAGCTTACAAAAACACATTCAAACTGTCAGCATTGGAGGATAAATCGTGACCGAACGCGTGCAGAAATTGCGTCAGCAGAGTCTGGATGCGGCGCCGCATCTTTCGCCCGAGCGGGCTGAAATCGTCACCCGGGTATACCAAAAAAACGACTTTCTTTCCGCCCCCATGCGCCGCGCCGTGGTTTTTAAAACCATTATGGAGGAGAAAGCCGTATGCATCAACGACGGCGAGCTCATCGTTGGCGAGCGCGGCCCGGCGCCCAAAGCCACCTATACCTACCCGGAGCTCTGCTGCCACAGCGAACAGGACCTCGAAATTCTCCATTCGAGAGAAAAAATTTCCTTTCGCGTCGATGAAGAGACGCGAGCCGCCTATCGGGAAAAATTCATCCCGTTCTGGAGACATAAATCCATGCGCGACAAAATTTTCAGCGAAATGACCGACGAGTGGAAAGCCGCCTATGAGGCTGGCGTTTTCACCGAGTTCATGGAACAGCGCGCCCCCGGCCATACGGTGCTGGATGATAAAATCTACCATAAAGGCATGCTAAATTTCATCGCCGACATCGATACCGCCATCGAAAAACTGGATTATTTAAAGGATGCCGGGGCTTATAGAAAGCAGCAGCAGCTGCAAGCCATGCGCGTCTGCGCCGAGGCCATCATCACCCTGGCGCAGCGACATGCTGATGAGGCAGAAAAATTGGCCAGATCTGAAAAAAACTCAAAACGCAAAGCAGAACTGGAAATGATCGCCGAAAACTGCCGCCAGGTGCCGGCGCATGCGCCTAAAGATTTCTGGCAGGCGCTGCAATACTACTGGTTCGTCCACCTCGGCGTCATCACCGAACTCAATCCCTGGGACGCCTTCAATCCCGGCCGACTGGATCAGCATCTCTACCCCTTTTACAAACGCGGCCTGGAGGATAGGTCTCTAACGCGCGAAATCGCCCGGGAACTGCTGCAGTGTTTCTGGATCAAATTCAACAACCAGCCGGCGCCGCCCAAGGTGGGCGTCACTGCGGCGGAGAGCTCCACTTACACCGATTTCGCCAACATCAACTGCGGCGGATTAAAGCCCGACGGCAGCGACGGCGTCAATGAGCTGAGCTATCTGCAGTTGGAAGTGATCGATGAAATGCGCCTGATTCAGCCCAGTTCCAATATCCAGCTCAGCCACAAAAATCCGGATGCCTTTCTTAAAAAGGCGTGTGAAATCATCCGCAAGGGCTGGGGGCAGCCGTCGGTCTTTAATGCCGACGTCATCGTCGACGAGCTGCTGCGCCAGGGCAAATCGGTAGTGGATGCGCGCAACGGCGGCGCCAGCGGCTGCGTCGAAACCGGCGCCTTTGGCAAGGAGAGCTATATCCTCACCGGCTATTTTAATTTAGTGAAAATTCTCGAGATCACCCTGAACAACGGTGTAAATCCTCTCAGCAGGAAAAAAATCGGACTCGACACCAGCGATCCATGCGCCTATAAATCGGTAGATGACCTGATGGATGCCTTTCGGCGGCAGGTGCATCATTTCATCGACATTAAAATGCGTGGCAACCACATCATCGAGCGGCTCTACGCCGAGTACATGCCGGTGCCCTTTTTGTCGCTATTAATAGATGATTGCATCACCAAAGGCAAAGATTACAACGACGGCGGCGCCCGCTACAACACGGACTATATCCAGGGCGTTGGCATCGGCACCCTGACCGATTGCCTGGCGGCGATCAAATATTTCGTCTACGACCAGGCCACCATCCCCATGGCCGATCTGTTGAAAATGCTGGCGAGCGATTTCCAGGATTATGAGAGCACGCGGCAATTATTGCTAAATAGAGCGCCCAAATACGGCAACGACGACGACTATGCCGATGACCTGATGCGAGAGGCGTTCGAAGTGTTCTATGCTGCCGTCGACGGCCGGCCGAACACCAAGGGCGGCGTTTATCGAATCAATCTGCTGCCGACCACCTGTCACGTCTATTTCGGTTCGGTCACCGGCGCAACGCCCGACGGCCGCAGGGCGCGGACGCCGCTGAGCGAAGGCATCTCGCCGGTGCAGGGCATGGACCGCCGTGGTCCGACCGCGGTGCTGAAATCCGCCGGCAAGATGGATCACGTGCGCACCGGTGGTACCCTGTTGAATCAAAAATTCACGCCCCAGCTGCTGGACAGCGAAAAAGGTCTCGACAGCCTGACGCATCTGATCCGCTCCTATTTCACCCTCGGTGGTCATCATATCCAGTTGAATGTGGTTACAGCCGATACTTTGCGCAGGGCGCAGGCCAATCCGGAACAGTATCGCGACCTCATCGTACGCGTGGCCGGCTACAGCGATTACTTTTGTGACCTGGGTAAGACGCTGCAGGACGAGATTATTTCCAGGACGGAGCAGCATAGTGTATGAGAAAAAAAAGAATTAGGTTGGATCCATCTTGCAGGTATGGCTAACATTATTGCAATTTGCCAGTACGATGGATATGATGTCTCGTTTTAACCATCCGCCGACAATACCCCTAAATCCCCCTTTGGCAAAGGGGGACTTGCTGCCGCCAGCGATCAAAAGGGTGACAGAATCAGTATCATCATTCCCCATAGGGCAAAAGGTACAAACAAATCAAATTACCTCAATAAATACAAGATCGTAATGGTATTTCTTTATTAGCCACGTAAATACTAGGAGCCGACATGTTCAAAAACCACCCCCGCGGTTTACAACCACTGTTTTTCACCGAAATCTGGGAACGATTCGGATTCTACATCCTCATGGCAGTCCTGGTGCTCTACATGGATCAGGAGTTCGGCTGGGACGACTCGCGCAAGGGCAGCATCTACGGCTGGTTTTTGGGGCTGGTTTATTTCATCCCCATTCTCGGTGGTTGGCTCGGAGATCGTATCCTCGGGCCCAAGCGAACCATAAAGATAGGCGCCGCCTTGATGTTATTCGGCTACGTCTTCCTGACGCTGTCCGCTACCGACAGGGTGTGGTGCTTCTATCTGGGGCTCTTTCTCATTGCCGTTGGCACCGGCATTTTCAAAGTGAACATGTCGGTGTCCATAGGTAGTCTCTACTCAAGAGAGGATGGGCGTAAGGATGCGGCGTTCAATATCTATTACATGGGTGTCAACATCGGCGCTACAGTGGCGCCGATGGCCGCGACCCTGATCAGCGCGGCGCTGCACAGTTATCGGATTTCGTTCGCCGCCGCCGCCGTCGGCATGGTATTTTGCCTGATCATCTTTCGCCAGGGCCAAAAGCACCTGTCGCAAAACAACACCGCTGCAGCGGCCACCCTGCCCTCAGATGCTGCTGCCACTGCTCCGACTGATAAACGTGAAGATCGGCAGCGGGTGATAACATTAATAATACTCTTTGCCATCGTCATCTTTTTCTGGGTCGCGTTTTATCAGAACTATTTCACCATGACCCTGTTCGCGCAGCGTTCCACCATTACCTCTCATATTTTAAGACCCGAGACCTATCAATTTTTCAATCCTTTTTTCATCCTCGTCCTGACGCCGCCCATGCTTGCTCTTTTCGCCCGGCTGCGCGCCAGAGGCAAAGAGCCTGCCAGTCCGGTCAAGATTTTCTCCGGCATGCTGTTCTCGGGCTTTTCCATGCTCGTCATGGTCTTTGCAGCGCTGGCCGGCGGCAACCTCGACCAGAACAACATGTCGCCGTTATGGCTGATCTCTGCCTATTTCATCGTCACCATCGGCGAGATACTGGTCTCGCCCATGGGGCAGTCATTCGTCTCGCGAGTGGCGCCGCAGCGGTTGCAGGGATTGATGATGGGCCTGTGGTTCGGCGCCACCGCTGTTGGCAGCTATCTGTCGGGACAATTCGGCCGCTATTACAGCGATTTTCAGCACCACCAGTATTTCCTCATCCTCATGGCCATGCTGTTCTTCGCCGCCCTGCTAGTGCTGCTGTCGATGAAAAAATTGAGACGGTTCGCGGAAAGCGGAGGAAGAACGGATGTGTAAGACCCGGCACCAACTGTCTATTATTGAAAATCTTCTGATTTCATTTCCGGCAGTTCTGGCGGTGAGTTACGGCAAGCAAGAGGAATCGTTGATCAAAATATTGATAAATCCTAGTGCAGTGTACCCGGTTTCGCTTAGATTGTTGTTGGAGAATATGAAAGATGAAGAATTAACTATTATTTATAATCAGAAGACATAATAATATAATTAATAAGTAGATGTATACAGGTTTATATTAAGAAAATTATACTTTTTTTACTTTTTTGTCACGAATAGCTCGTATTTCCCTGTCTATTACACAAAATGCCCATTTTTCTAGATGTATTTCTGTTCCTCTATGTTGACTAGATTTCCTAATTAATGCATACTTGCCAATTTTTTGCGTCTTTGCTATTATTCTTTCACCCTCAATGGCATCACCAAGTTTATAATGAATTGGCATCAAACCCCCTCAATAAGTCCATTTTTTTCCAACTCTTCACATACCTTAACTACATCTTGAATATCGATTTTTAATTTGTTGGATATTTCACTGTAGTATACCCTATCATTTTTTTTCAAAAATTCCAAAATTTCTTTTTTCGCCTGATCAATTGTAATATCCCTATATTCAATTTCACAGGTTGGATTGCATAAGTGTATACTTAATTGTGCAGTCAGCATGGCTTTCTCTCCGCGCAAAACTGCATTTTGCCTCTTTAAATCCAAAATCTCCGATGCAATATTTACGCTATTTGTCGAAAAATAGGCCGATCTATTCGTATCTGTTGTCGCGATATTATTTATGTTAATGAAAGTCATTTTTTTCTCTCAAAATCATTAATTTTTTTGCTAATTTTTTCAAATTTGGTCATATTATCTTTGAATGCATCCAGGAAAAGCTTGCCGACTTTATGGTTCATACAAACTCGAGAAATAATTTCTGCATTTATTTCGTCGGTAGTATCATTAACTTGAATAGGGTCCACAAATCCAAAATCAAATATAAATTCATTCGGTGTAAATTTAATTTGGACATAATTACAGTATTTTGGCAAACCAAGTTCATTGGGATAGAAGGGAATAATATTTATTTTTATCTCGTCCATGCCTTACTCGAGCTATTGTTTTCAGTTTTATTATATTTATTCCGTCAGATAATATTAACTCTTACGTTCATTAAAATATCTTCGTTGTAAAATATGATTTTTTTATTATATTGTCAAGCTATTTAACTTGATGATATGAAGATTTGCCATAGGTATTTATTTTTTTATATTGCAGGGTATTCCCATGCTCATCCAGGAAAAAGTAAACCAGGCCA
>JAFGSU010000363.1 GCA_016934435.1 Candidatus Zhuqueibacterota bacterium
AATGCCGAAAGACCAGATGTCGGTGCGATGATCTATCGGTTCACCTTTTGTCTGCTCCGGCGACATATAGGCAATGGTCCCCAGGGTGCTGCCGGTCCTGGTCAGGCGCGTTTTTCCGGATAATATGGCCAGACCAAAGTCGAGAATCTTCACCCGGCCGGTTTCGGTCACCATGATATTGGCGCTCTTGAGATCGCGATGAATGATGCCCTTGTTATGCGCTTCATGCAATCCTGCCGCTATCTGAATGGCAATATCAATAGCCTTATCAACCGGCATCGGTCCCTGGCGGACAACCTCGTTCAAGGTCTTGCCGACATATAAATCCATGACGATGAACAATTGACCGTCGGGCGTTTCATCGATATCATGGATCGTGCAGATGTTCTCGTGTTGAAGTGCGGAGGCAGCCTGCGCTTCATGGATAAAACGTTCTTTGGCGTTAGCATCGCGTGTGAGATCCGGCGGCAAAAACTTGAGCGCGACCATCCGGCCGAGTTTGCTGTCCTCGGCTTTATAGACCACGCCCATGCCCCCTTCTCCAAGTTTTTCGAGGATTTTATAGTTGGAAACCGTTTTACCTATCATAGAATCGCCTGCCGATGTCTTTAAAGGCTATGGTTAGGGGGGTGAATTTTATAAAGGCGATAAATCCTTTCTCATCAGACCCATTCGATACTGTATAATGAATCGATGAGCATCTAATAAATATGAGCAAATAGATCAAATATCCACAAGGATTCAATGGATTTTCTATCGCTGTTCATATTTTTATCCAGTCATTTTTTTTGCGCAGAATCGTTATAAATTGTCGGACTATCAGCCTGATTGATAGATAAAGAATCCGATTTTATGGATCGGAGCACAAAAGCGAATGGGCACAACAAGTACAATCTTATATGATCGTTTCATTTTTGTGAGCCATAAATACCTTATTAAATATCGTTTACACAGATTGGTAAAAAATTTTCATTAAATCATCCTGATCACCCTAAAAAAATTCCGGTTTATCCGGATTGGACTTTGCCAATCACTAAACGGATTCGCTGTCATCCGGCAAATTAGAATGATAGGGCGCCACCCACAGGGTTGCCTAAATAACTTGCAGTCACCGAATCGGTGTATTATTTTGTCGGCATTTCATCAGCTTTATCGGCCAGACATTTTGTCAATACGCCCAGAATAACGCTGAGAAAAAGCGCTATCACGGTCCGAGGGGCTTCTCCCGCTTCCCAACCCAATGCATCAAAAGCAGTGGCTCGCTGAATCATGGTCCATGCTACAAAAGCGAGGGGGGGAATCAGCATTCTGATCCAATCCAATCTGCTCCATTTTTTTTCTTGCAACCGGTATACGACATAGAGCCCAATGCTCAAAAGGATTAACCCGAAATATGCCCACAGGAGGGTTGTTGGATGCTCGATCCGGGTGGCTTCATCTGTAATTTCTGTCGTGACTGACAATATTACCGCATGCAGGCCCAAAACTTCTGCAGGTACCAGTGCTGCTAATACATCCACATACTTACTCATGGATGTTGTGGTCTTTCCGCGAGCACCCTTCTCCCTGAGGGTAGACAGCGCTGCATAGGCGATTGTGCTCATGGTATACCTCCTCAAGTTTTTAGTTAGTATTTTGATTTGGATTGATGGGACAATCCTGTCCCAACTGTTTTAGTATAGTTCATTGTTCAGTTATGCAATCCCTGAAAATGTATTTCACCCTTCTATTAACAGCGGAGACGGCCACGCTCCAACACCATTGTTTTGATAAGAAATATCTGGCTGCTGCGCTCGCGGTGACAGCCTTTTTCTGTTTTTCAGGAAATCATGATATTTTATCGTCGCCAACTCGCGACGTACAATTACTTTTGTATACTGCCCATGTATTCTTTAACCCATTGGCAATATTCCATCATCCCTTTGCAGTTCATTTTTTGCGCGGTCCGCTCGGCCTTTTGAATATATCGAGAGAGATGTAGAAATACTTTTGTCAGATCATCTTCCGTCTCCACGCCGTTATTTTTTATGTCTCCTTTTTGTCTTTTTTTTGATTTTGGCAGCGAAAGTAAAAACGTCGCGATATAGTTGTACCGTCCACGGACCAAGTCCTGCTGTAAATCCTCTAAATCGTCCATAGCCTGTCCTGCGCCGGCGAGCGCATCTGCATATACGAAAACAGCCGGCAACAGGTGACGGCATTTGCTGTAACTGCAAACAGCCAGGGAGCCGATTTTGAATATCGAGCAAATTTCCTCATAACCGGACAAAATCTCGGCCGGTTTTGTCCGCCCCGATTGCTGTAGAGAATCGACTTTGACAATGGCCGAGATCGTCCTGCAAACATACTGTCGATAAGCGACCCAGAAGCGAGAGGTAGAACGGAAATAGCGGAGAAAAATCCTATCCGCTTCCAGCTTGAACAGCAGGGCAGCGTAAGGCAGCGCCGGATCCTCGGCCTGCTGATCGTACAGATCGTCCATCATCCTGATGGTTATGAAAAGACAGTACTGCGCCCACAGAACATCGCGGACAAAGTGTGCCGAAAATGCAACCTTTTTTTCGGCTTTGATCTTTTCAACAAGCCAGATGGGCAAAAAATACCAGTACGGAAGATAATAACTTTTCTTCCGTGAATGCACTTCGCCCATTTCTTTTTCGTCCGCAGTCCTCCGATTTGGGCGCAGACTGGCCCGTAAAGGCGTCGGGATTTTGCCAACGAATTTCTTGAACCGCCCTGACAGATACAGGTCTATTTCGATTCCCAGCGCAACAACTGATTGCGATTTCTTACTGGATAATGAATCAGGAATCGATTTACTCCTTTCTTAAGGCTCTGGCGGCCAGGGATATGGTTTAGCTTTCCCAGCACCTCCGGGAGGATTATAGTCAATTGTAAACTTTTTAATCTGGCCAAACTTCAACAGCTCCCAGAGATCATCTTGACACCTATTTTTGTAGACTTTATTGGTCAATAATACCAACTCTAATAGCTTGTTAATATCTGCTGGTGGATCAATTTCGAAATTCCAGCGCAAGAGGCAAGCGTGTAGATTACGGATAGTCTTCTGATCCAGCAGGTCTTGCATAAAGCCGCCCGGCCCCCTATTATG
>JAFGSU010000364.1 GCA_016934435.1 Candidatus Zhuqueibacterota bacterium
TCGATGGTCTTGGGCACGCCAACCACCGGAACGCCGGTCTGCACCAATTGCCGCGAAATCGTCATGGTGCCGTCACCGCCGATACAAATGAGCGCATCCAGTTTCCATTCTTCTATATGTCTCAGGGTCTGTTCAGAAACATCTTCAATAATGACCTTGCCGTCTTTGAGCACGGGATTGGCAAAAGGATTGGCTTTGTTGGAAGTCCCCAGGATCGTGCCGCCGCTTTGCAGAATACCCGACACCTGGCTGTAGGACAATTTGCGCATCCGATTTTCGATCAATCCCTGAAAACCGTCTTCGATACCGATTACCTCGACGTCGTGCTTGATCATTAACGATTTCGCCACCGCGCGGATGACGGCGTTCAAACCGGGGCAATCACCGCCGCCGGTTAAAACACCGACGCGACGGATTTTTTTGTTAGACATATAAAGCCTCCATATATGATAATAAATGAATAGCTATACGAATCTCTGTTACTCGGTTATTTTCACCCGAACGCACATATTGCACTCGTAAGAATACAAGCTATAATCCTGAACATAAATCACTTAATCGGGGGACGCAAGTCCGATTGGACAGCACCGGACAGGCAGAGTGGATGCTGCCGTGATTCGAATATGCCTGCCAACTGTTATTGTACTTTTTTGGACATGCTTTTACTCAGCCCCACCGCTCGGCCCTGTCTACTCGCGGTCCAATAAGGCGTTCACCACCCCCACTACTTTGCCGTTTTTGATATAAATCCTCGGCAGCCTCCTGCCGAACCGCGCCATTACCTCATACGACACCGAATCGATACAGCGCGCGATGTCGTGCGGTGTGATCCGTTCGGCGCCGTCGTCACCCATAAGGGTGACCGTATGCCCAACGTCCACTCCGGGCCAATCGGTCAGCCGAACAAAACAGGCGTCCATGCACAAACCACCGATGATGGGGGCACGCCCTCCATCGATGAGGACCTCACCGCCGTGGCGCATTTTGCGATCATACCCATCGCCATAGCCGATCGGCAAAACGCCGATGCGCTCCTCCTTTTCCGCCATGTACCGGCGACCGTATCCGACTGTATCGCCGCGGTAAACAGTACGCAGGGCGGCGATCTGCGTCCTTACCTGCATGGCCGGCCGCAGTTCAAACGGCCTCTGAACATCTTCTGATGGATAATACCCATACACCATCAGGCCGACGCGTACCATATCCATATGCGCCTCTTTCAGATCCAGTGCGCCGCCGCTGTTACACATATGCCAGACGGGTATGGTATAACCGGCATCCATAAATTGTTGACGAATTCCCCGGAAGCGTTGGATTTGCAACAGGGCGAAACTCTTATCCAATCCATCGGACATGGGGAAATGGGTCATGGCGCCGACCCAGTCGACATGGCCGAGTCGGGCCATGGGCGCAAAGGTATGCAGAGCCTGCCGCCAGGGCACACCATAGCGGCTCATGCCGGTGTCGATCTTGAGATGCAGCCGGGCGATTTGCCCCCTCTTCTTCGCCGCTTTGGAAATGGCTTCGGCCACCGACTGCTGAAAAACCATTTGTTCAAAATTGTACTCTAGTACTTTTTCCGCCTGCTGCGGCAGAATGGGGCCCATATTGAGGATAGCGACAGCGATGCCGGCGCGCCGCAGTTCTACGGCCTCATCCAGTGTCACCACACCGAGTTGGCCCACCCCCTCGCGCTCCAGGTGCCGGGCCACAGGGACCGCGCCCAGACCGTAGGCATCCGCTTTCACGACAATGAGCAGTTTAATCCCTGCTAAAAACGACCTGATCTGTCGCAAATTATATGAAATCGCATCGAGATCGACCTGTACCCATGAAGGGCGAAATATGTTTTCCGGAAATTGTATAATCGGATTCTTTATTGGATCATGAATCATTTTTTTGCTTTCTTAGCGTGCAAATACTGTCCGGCAACCCGGTATGATATACATAAGTGGCAAACGCCACGCGATGCACCGTAACCGTTTTCTCAACGCGATCGACGAATTCAGATTCCGCGGAATAGGGCAGCAATTTAAATCCGCCGCTTTGGATAAACACCTGCTTATAGCCGAACAACGTGGCGCCGATGACGCATTCGGACAGATGGATCAACCGTTCGGGATGATAGGCATCGCGCACCCAGTGCGTCTCTTCAGGTCCGATAAATATAGCGCCGCCGTGAATCAGTTGTACATTTGGGTGTTGCTGCAGATAGGTCAGGCGCAGAGACAGGTGATCGGGCAGATACTGGTCGTCCGCATCAAGAAAAGTGATTATCCGCCCCAGAGCCGCGTGGATACCGATGTTGCGCGAAGCGGCGAGTTTGCGGTTGGCGTGTTTGAGATAACGCCATCGCGGTTGTACGGCAAGATGGGGCAAAATGAGATCATGCAAACCATCGTCGCTGCCGTCGTCGATGATCAACAACTCCCAATCACCGAATGTCTGTTGTTGCACCGAATCGATGGCGCGCATGATCAGGCGCTTGCGATTATAGACAGGCAGAATGATGGATACCTGCGGCGTCATTAATTGGTTGATCTCGTTCATGAATCGGATTTCTCGTCCAAAATCGTTTCTCCTCACTCTCTGACCGGGCTTTTCCGGGTAATGGCGGCATCGGAACAGGCGGATGGCATCGTTGCGACTTTCAATCCGGCACGCACCGGATGAACGGACTCATTTTTTAATGTTAACCGGCAGAAAGTAATTTTCGCCCTTCCACAAGCGGGCAACCCGGCCCCTATCATCGAGCTCGAAACGGACGGTCTCGCCGTTGCCGCCGGCGGCAGACATGCGGAAAAGCTGCGCTCCTTCCGGCACCAGTTCGATCAGGCCGTCGCGCGGCGCATCATTAGCGGGATAATCATATTGATAGAGCACGAGCTTGTCGTTCAGCCGCATCACTTTTGCCTGCCAGCCGCAGAGGTCCTCATAATCGCCGATGTATTTGTCCCAATCATCCGAAGCTTGGGTGGTGGCGGCAGGCGGTCTTTTCAGCTTCAGGATCAATGGCGCCAGTTCCTCGTAAATGCGGTAGGCAAACGTGGTCGGCACGGCATCGGCACAATTGCTCAGCACGATGACGCCGATTTTATCATTGTGACAGAACACGATATGGCTTTTGTACCCTGCCACCCAACCGCCGTGGCCTATCAGGGTACGATCGCTGCGTTTGCGCAGGTAAAAGCCCAATCCCCTGCCGCTCTCCCACTCCGGATTGAGCCAGTGCACGCGATGCATCTCTCGCAGACTGTAGATGGATAGAATGGGTTGATTTTTTTTACCATCTCCGAGATGCGCCGAGATGTATCTGGCGAGGTCCTGAACATTGGAGGTCAAATTCGCCGCCGGGATCAATCCGTTGCATTCCGGAAAGTCCAGTTTATTGCGGCTGCCGTCCGACCGGCGATAATCATATGAGGTGGCTAACCGTTTCTTTTCTTTTTCGGGCAAGACCACAAAGGTGCTGTTCATCTGCAGGGGGTTAAGAATATGTTCTTCGATGTATTGCTGGTAAGGCATGCCCGCGGCTGCCGCCACCACTTCTCCCGCCAGCGCCAGACCCAGATTGGAGTAGCGCAGCTTGTAACCGGGCGGAAAAATCAATTCCTGTTCGGGCAGCGTGGCCATGATCTGCTCGCGAGTCGGGAACCGGTGGTCCGTCCAGTATGGAAAAGCCGCCTCACCCGGTAGGCCTGCTGTATGCGTCAAGAGCTGTCGGATGGTGATCTCCGGCGCATCGGTAAATCTATTTTTTAATGTAAACCATGGCAAGTACGTGCGCACGGCGTCATCCAGGCGCAATTTGCCGGCCTCCGCCAACTGCATGATGGCGGTAGCGGTGAACGTCTTGGTGATAGAAGCGATGCGGCTCAGCGTCTGCGGCGTCATGGGTATTTCATTCTCCAGGTCGGCAAAACCGAAGCCCCTGGCCCAGAGCAATTCCTGATCGTATACAACACCGACGGCCATACCGGGAATGCCCTGATAATCCATCGTTTCCTCGATCCAGGTGGAAAGAAGGATGGTCGAAGCCGCCAGTTCCGGGTCTTCCGGAAGCGTCGATTGGGCGATGACCGGGCAGATAAACAGCGCCAGCATCCCGAAAACAGTGCACGTACGCATAAACGCCTCTTTCATTAAAAATTCGAAAACAATACCGGCTTGATCGCCTGCGTGCGATTCGTTTATACCAGATTCCGTATTAACCGGCAAATTGAAAAGATTAGGCGCTACACACAGGATTAGCGAAATAACTTGTAGACACCAAATCGATGTATATTAAAAATAATCCTTGTGGTATGCAAGGAAAAAATGTCGACATTGATCCGGGAACTTGATGGTAAGCCTGGTTGAAACAGCAAACGATTAGAAAGGCTTGTTCAGACTGTGTGAAGGCAAAGCAAAGCCACCAAGCGAAAGAGAAATTTGGATATGATACGATATTATCATCACCCTGCCCCTTGTCTGAAAGTTGCACAGAGGCGTTGTACGCCTGTAATCCACAATCAATAACGTCGGAAGAACCACTCGTTGAAATGGGGCGCCGGCGTACTGCACTCTGTAGGCCTATTGCTGCATGCTGAAAAACATCGGTCTGAGGCCTTAGAGACATCGCAGCTCTTGACTTTGAGGCAAAATATCGTTAAATTTTTCTACCTTATGCGGGGAATCATTGACAGGAGCAAAGATGAAACCAAAAATAATCATCGGCACAGTGATCATCATCGCCGTTTTGGCCTTTTTAATTATAAGTGGCGTTAAAGATAGTACTGTATATTATATGACCGTCTCGGAACTCCATGCAAAAAAAAGCGGGATGCAGGGTGAGGGCATGCGTGTGAGCGGTTATGTCATCCCTTCATCCATTTTATGGGATGCGGAAAAAATTCAGGTTCGTTTTACCATGGCCGAAGGGCGCGACAGTTTGCATGTATATTATAATGGTGTAAAACCCGATCAACTGGCGGAGGAGCAGGAGGTGCTGGCCGAGGGCAAACTCGATGCGGACGGCTTTCTCCATGCTTCCAAACTGCTCTTGAAATGTCCCTCCAAGTACGAAGCCAAATTGGAAGAGCAAAACCTCAGCGACCGGCAAAAATAATTTTAGTAACAAGCGTTTAGTGGCGCAAAAAGCAGAAACGCCGTCCTTTATTGCGCCCCACCACCACGCTTGCAGGCTTGCAAAATGAATCCTGTTTTCTGAGGGGGAAATGTTCCAATCTGTAAAGGAGGCCATATGTGCAGCGTTTTCAGAACAAACCTGCTGTTGATCCTGCTGGTCTTTGCCTTTTCTTCTTCAGCCGA
>JAFGSU010000365.1 GCA_016934435.1 Candidatus Zhuqueibacterota bacterium
GCTCGATTGCTCCGCTCGCGGTGACATTCTTTTTCTGTTAATATTGATATAACGAGAGATCCTCGTGCTCAACTCGCGATGACATCGTTGTATTGCTTGCCTGGACGCAAGAGATAAGGGAAAAAATAAAAAAGGCAAAATAATTCTTTACGGGATGAGGCGGTGTTATCGTATCCACAGTAGACCGCCAACTGCCCACTGAATACTGCTCCTTGTCATGCTGTAAGCATCCTTGTGATACGTCGGCAGAGAATAACGTCACTTGTAGATACTGCGGGCGCGATAGGCAGTGCCGTCATCACTAAAAGTTCCTTACAGGATGACATTGGGGGGTACTCGCAGTCCCTCATTGTCATGGTGTAACCATCCCACCATCGTCCGGGGACTCTTTCCCGGACGCAGTGATAATTAGGGGCTTCCAGCCCCGGGCGTCTATGCGGAATTTCGGGCAGAGGCCCGAAGCCATTGGTTCCGACCAGAGAAGAGATTCCCTGGGCGATCGAATCGTTAGCTGATGTCCGAGGTGGTCCAAAAAGTACGATAACAGCCGTCGAATATAGTTAAGTGACGGCATGGCCCCCTCATCCTGTCCTTCTCTCCGCCAAGAATCGGACGGACAGGCCCCTTGAGAAACGGGGGAGAAGGTACTAACAACGTAGAATCTGTACATTCTTTGTACTTTTTGGACACCCTCTCCCATGATCGCCTACTTAAAATATCTCTCACTCCTCACTTAACCACAACCTTCAACAACGTCCCGACCGCAACCTGATCGGTGGATTTAATGCCGTTCATAATGGCCACTTCTTCGACCTGATCGCCTGGCACGCCCCATTGCCGCAAAATATTCGAAAACGTGTTGGTTGAGGTGACGTTGCGCACCTTCAGATGATTCGGCTTGACGTTAATGTAACGGCTGTCGGTGAGCGACCTGAATTGAGTGGGCGTGGCGGCAAGGTGACCCTGATAGGCGCTGTATTTTTCCGGAGTACTGGCGCCATGGAATAAGAATATATTCCCCCCTTTTTGGATGAAATAGGACAGTACCGCCAGTGTATCTTGTTCTGTCGGTACTTCTGAAAGCATCCTCTGGGCCGCCATTCCGTTGATAGTGAGTGCATCGGAAGAACGCACCATAGCTCCGGAGCTCTGTCGAAAATTTTGCGCTGCCGCCTGCGGACTGCCGCCGCTTTCCAGGGCAAAAAGAATAAATGCATCCTGCTGCGGCGAAACCATCTGCACCTGTTTGGGGGTGTTATTGAGCGTCCAGCCCTGCGGTACGGTGAAGGAAAATCGTAAACTGGGATGATAAAACGTGTTGCCTTCCACATATCCCTGCTGCGGATCTTCGCCGAACAGAATGCCGTCGATGGTGCGCAGATAGGTATCGCGGTTGACGGTGAATTGCGTTCCAGGCAACTGTGCCTGCATCTGCGCGGTTTTACGTTTTACCGCGCCAATGCGATCGACCGGATTGGGATGGGTGGAAAACCAGTCCGGCAGGCCGCTCTGCGCCGAGCCGCCGGACAACCGTTCCAGCGTCTCAAAAAAGTCGGCCATGCGATTGGCATCGTACCCCACTTTGGAAGAGTATTCCACGCCCAGGTCATCGGCCTGGCGTTCGTTATCACGGCTGAATTTCAGGAACAGCAGTTGCACGCCGAATTGCGCCAGACCGGCATATTTGCGAAAGTCCTCCGACAAAACCATGCCGATGCCCAGGCCCAATTGCGCCAGCTGAATTTTGCTGTACTGCTGTGCACTATGGCGAGCGTTCACATGTCCCAGTTCGTGTCCCATCACACCGGCAAATTCGGCCTCATCATTGAGAAAGGCGAGGATACCGCGGGTAAAGTATACATATCCTCCCGGCACGGCAAATGCGTTGATGACCGGCGTATCCAGCACCTTGAAATGGTAATTGAGCTGCGGTCGATGGGTGATTTTCGCCATGCGTTGACCGAGCTGATTAATGTAGCTGTTGAGCTGGGCATCCTGGTATATACCATAGGTTTCGATAATCTGTTGATCGGTCTGCTGGCCCAGTGCAACCTCATCGTTCTCGGAGAGCAGCATCAACTCCCGCTTGCCGGTCACCGGATTGATGGCGCATGAGATGATCCAGGCAAGCAATGCCAGGCTAAGCACAGCCGTGGAATAGATGGCTATTTTTTTCATTATTCCCTCCTAAAATTTCTCCGGCAGGATGACGCTGGAGATATCCCGCATATCCCAATCGTCCTGGGGATATTTCTCCTCGTATTCCCGCAGCGCCGCATCCCATTCGTTTTTTTCATCCTCATCGAGCTTGGCGTACATGTCCCGGGTGACCAACCGACCAGTTCGACAAGCAGCCCACACCAATTTTGGTTTTACGCCGCCGCGGATGAGCTGACGTATTACATCTTCCGGTTCAATCATTCGGTATACTTCCTCTTATTCATTCGATTCTGTTCATTCAACTATTTGTCTTATGCGGCCGTCGGTTTGCGCCGTGATTTGCGGATGTTTGCTGATATAATCGATCACCACATCCGACAGCAGCAGATTGGTGTTTTCACCCGTTCCCTGCGGCGTAAAACCAAAATATCGATCAGTTTGTCCATGGAGGACAAAATCCACCGTGGCGCCGCGGTATAGCCTGTTATCATCAATGGGTTCGTCATTGACCGTGGCGGACAAAATTTCAATTTCGCCGCCCGGGCTCACACGATAGTCATAGCGCAAACCCGATATTTGCAGGATGCCCTCGTCGCGTTTCACGGCCGACTTGATATTGGTGTAAATCAGGGTACGAAGTTGCTCGCCTCTGCAACTAAAGGTGACAATATAGTTTGTAAAAGGCAGTATTTCTATCACGTCCACTTTTTTAACCGGCCCGGCGGACATATCCTTGCGAATACCGCCGCTGTTCAGGACGGCGAAATCGGTCGCCGTCACATCGCGCATGACGTCGGCGATGAAATTGCCGAGGCTGGATTCACCGCTGCTGTTACGCCGCCAATCCGTTTTCAGCGTGCCGATAGTACGGCCGTACTCGCGATCGACCTGTTCTTTGATGCTCGACACCATTCGCACCATTTCCGGGTCCGGAGACCGTACGCTGTCGACCCAGGTGGGGATGAGATGATAGTCATATTCGGCAATCTTGTCATCCGCTATTTTCATGGCCAGTCTGCCCAGATATCGCGTCTTGCTATCGGCCTGGACGATGAGGATATCGTTCCTGACGATGGGCGCATTCAGTCGGGTGTGACTGTGTCCGCCGACGATAACATCGGCGTTGCGGAGACGCTGTGCCAGTTCCATATCCGCATCCACACCCTGATGGGTGAGGAGCACGATGAGGTCGGTTTTGCCGTCGATCTCGTCGATGATCTTTTGCACCACCGGCGCCGGATCATCGACGCGGATGCCATCGAGGTTTTTCCTGGTTGTCATCTCGAATAGGTCGGTCAATATCACCCCGATGACGCCGATGCGCAGGCCGTTCACTTTATAGATGGCATAAGGCTTTGGAGCAAAAAGCCGGTTATTTTTGTAGAGATTGGCGCTGAGGACATCGAAACGCGCCAATTGGATGAGTTTATTCAGATTCTCCTGGCCGTCGTCGAACTCGTGGTTACCGATGGTCATGGCGTCGTAGCCAATGCGATTGATCATCTGCATGAATCCGCCGCCCAGGGCGCTGTCCACCACCATTTTAGAGATGGGGGTGCCGGTCATAATATCGCCGGCATCCAGCAACAGGATGGGAGGATGGGTTTTCTCGGCCTGACGGATGTGATATGCCAGCGCCACCATGCCGCCGATTTGCGGTTTGGGCTCTTTTTGCACCCAGGTGGCCGTCATGGGCGTGTACTGGCTGTGCATGTCGTTGGTGTGCAGAATGGTCAGGGCGCCGCTGCGATGATGGGCGCAGTTCTGCAAAAGTATCAGAGCAAGCAGCAAAAACGAATAAATAGACAGCGATTTTTTCACCAAAGCCTCATGAATAGATGTGTTTTCTATGTGAACAAGTGGGATTTACCTTTTCCCGTGAGAATGTGTTATGCAAGAATTAGATTCAGGTATAATAAATATTAGCAATTTATCCGCGGTTTGTCAAGCTATTTCTTGCCAAAGGTTGTAGGATGGAGAAAAAATAACCCTGTCGGGTTTGGGCAGCCCGACAGGGTTCATGTGAAAAAGAAGTCAAGCCCGAAAGGTTTGTTAGACCTTTCGGGTTGGGAAAGAAGGATTTACTTCAAGAATTCCATCTTGCGAACAATTTCAACTCCGTTTACCTGCAGCTTGTAAAGATAAGTTCCACTCGGCAGGATTTTGCCATTGTTATCCTTGCCATCCCATACTTCGGTATGAGAGCCGACCTGCAGATGTCGCGATAAAAGCTGACGGACCAGTTGCCCTTTGAGATTATAGATGGACAATCTGACAAAGCCCGATTCCTTCATAGAGAATGTGATGCGCGTATCCGGATTGAACGGATTGGGATAATTCTGTTCCAGAATATAGTCCGTCGGAGACGTCGTCTTGACGCTTATCGGACCGTGCAAGGTCATGCGGCCGCTGTATTCGATATCGGCCAGTTTGTAATAATACTGCTTATCCGGCTCGATATCTTGATCATCATAGGTATAACGATGTTCGACGGTGCTGGACCCCGCACCCGGAATCATCGATCGGGTGATCTGGGTGTAATTACCGGTTTCCGATTCGCTGCGAAAGACGTGGAATCCTAAATTATCCGTTTCCGATTGGGTACGCCATTCCAGTCGCACCATGCCATTAACAGCAACAGCCGTGAAGGACGTCAGTTCGACCGGGGTTAGTTCCAACAGATAATCCTGAACTTCGCCGTAATTCTCTGACAGGGCGTTGCCCGGTATACCGGCATCATTGACCGAGGTGCTGATGATGAAACGCAGCCAGTAAGTATCGCCGATTGCGCCGTTCGGAGTGGTAAAATTGAACGTCACGGTTTGCGGCGCCGGCGAAGCCGGGACAGTCTGAACGCTGCCGAGCATTTCACCGACTTCAATGATACTGTTATCATTGAGATCCAGCCAGGCGCTCAAATAAGCCGGTGCGCCGGGGGCTGAATTGTTAAGAACATCAACATCGAGCTGACAGGCCTGATTCGGGTCGGTATTGCTGAAGCTGAGTCCATCACTCTCACTGAGATCATTACTCGACAATTCCGCATCCGGCGCCGTACCTATGAATGGTCCGGCCTGAGCATCGATGCGCTGACGGGCATCGGGCAACAAACCCAGGGCGCCATAGTCATACTCTACCTGGGTCGGTTCATCCAGTACGACAATGTACACCGTCGCCTGATCGCAGGCCGGCGGCACCGCATTGTCGCATACTTCATAGACAAAGTTATCCGGACCGACATACCCGGTATTCGGCGTATAGGTAAATGTACCATCCGAATTGATCACCACGTTGCCGTGCGAAGGCCCGCTCACCGGCGTAGTGTTGTAGGTCAACGGATCGCCATTGGGATCATAATCGTTCAACGACATATCACCGCTAACCGGCTGATCAATATGCGTCACCACCGCATCGTCCATGGCAAACGGCGGATCATTGCCCGCAGGATCCTCGTGTACGTACACCGTCACCGTGCCCACATCGCACAGCTGCGGCGTGCCGTTATCGCAAAGGGTATAGGTGAATGACGTTTCGCCGGTGAATCCACTCGGCGGCGTATAAGTGATTGTGCCATTTCCGTTCAGCACCGCACTGCCCTCGCCGGCCGGCGGCTGTGTAATCGCCGTCACCGTGATCGCATCGCCATCGGGATCAAAATCGTTGGCCATCACCACCACCGTCACCGGTGTATTCATGAACGTCTCGGCCGCATCATCGTTGGCTACCGGCGGATTGTTGGCGGGATCATCAAAAGTCACTTCGATGGTCACCGTCGCCTGATCGCACAATGGCGGCACGCCGTTGTCGCACACTTCATAGACAAAGAAATCTTCGCCGACAAATCCAGTGTTCGGCGTATAGGTATAGCTGCCATCCGGATTCCAGGTCAAGCCTCCATTGGTCGGCAGGGTGATGATCTGCGATACGGCTATCGGATCACCGTCCGGATCGGAATCGTTGGTGAGAACGTTGCCGTTCACCGGTATATTCATCTGTGTATCGTTGATATCGTTGATGGCTTCCGGCGGATGATTCTGTTGCTGGCAATCCGGTATATCGATGGCATAATCCTCCACCTCACCATCGTCATAGCCGAAATCGGGCAGCAATCCGCCGCTCATACGAACACTGCTGATGCGGAACCGTACAAAACTCTGCCCGCCATTGCCCGCTGCCGGTGATACCGGGATATTGAACGTCTGCGTCCCGGAACCACTGGCCGATGGTATCGTCACATCCACCGCCAGCTCATCCTGGTCATATACTCCAGGACCTGAGGTGAAATCTCCATCACAGTTCCAGTCGATCCAGCCGCGGATATAGACCTCCCGGCCTGCCGGCTTGGCATAACTCACCACAAAATTGTTATCTCCGGTACAACTCAAAACAGGCACCGCCACCCCGTCTTCATCATCCGGACTGCCCGTAATATCATCTCCACTGCCGTCCAGCGGTGTATTCGGACCAGCTTCCGCATCCGGTGGAACCGTGCCCAGATAAACCGATGCAGACGGCACGATATGCCACGCCGTCGGAGTACCGTAGGTCGACGGAATATCACCAAAATCCCGAGGCTCCTGATCCGAAGCCTCGATCGTCATCGCATAATCCTCGACCTCGCCGTCCGTGCAGGCGCCTACAGCCGTCATGTCACTCGTGCTGCTGAGGCGGAAGCGAGCATAACTCGCACCTATCGTCGCTCCGCCCGGGCAGGCAACGCCTACTACCAACGGACTGGTCTGCGTCGTCAATACTTCATCCACCATCAGTTCGCCAGCTTCAAACGATCCGTTGCCGTCCCAATCAAACCAACCTCGCAAATAGGCCGTCGTACCAACCGGCTTGGTGAATGATATCGTCCAGTTCGCTACCGTACCCTGTACCACGCGCGTCGGCAACGTCACGCCTTCCTCATCATCCGGCGTACCTGTCACATCATCGCCCGTTCCATCCAGCGGCGGAGAAGGACTCCCTTCCGCATCCGGAACCACCGAACCTAAATACAACACCGGATCGGCCGGTATCACATGGCTCGCCGTGTTCGTACCGTAGCTGGTCGGCGCATCGCCAAAATCATACTGGGTGGGATCAGCAAAAGTAACGCTGTAATCCTCACATTCCCCATCCATAGCCGCCGGATTGTCGCCGCTGGCAGTCGGATTGGTTGCAACGCCGGGGGCGGTACAGAAACGTAACCGAACAAAGTTGTGTCCGCGCGCGTTATTAACGGTACCCAACGTGTTAAATGTAATCGTATTAGAACCTGCGTTCAAGAGCTGGTCATTAGCTACCCACTCGCCAGCATCAAAGGTATCGTCGCCGTTGAGATCCACCCACATATTCAGATAGCCCACAATCGCAGCATTCACAGTAATCTGTGTAGTTGCGCTGCGTATGACGGTTACCGGCAGCGTTCCCTGCCACCCTGCCGTCGTCACGCCTTCTTCGTCATCAGGCACACTGCCCTGGGTATCGTCGCCTTCGGCGGTGGCGCTGGCATAAGCTGTAGCTTCTTCATCCAAACCATTGGAACCCATGGAACGTCCGGGGTAGGTATGATGTCTTGGACTGGCCGGAACCAGTGCGTCGCCATAATCCCAGGTGGTCTGTTCCGCTTCGATGGTGAAAACATAATCTTCGACCTCACCGTCATCCCATAGGCCTGTGGGCAATGGTGTAGTAATTTGTACTGAGCTGAGGCGGAATCGCGCGTAAGTTTGTCCAAGAGGCGCCGTGGTTGGCACCGTAAAGACCACCCAGTTGGCGCCGGCGGACACCGGGACACCCTGAGCGATATAATCGGTGGCATTGTTTTGCCAGCCGGCGGCGCCGTCCAGGTTGATCCAGGCGTACAAGAAACCGGCCGCGCTGGCTGACACCTGAAAAGCATAAGTAGTGTTGCGATAGAGGGTCTGGCCATTGGCATCAGCGCCCATGAGCAGCACACCGTCTTCATCATCGGGTGTGGTGCCGTTGAGGTCATCATGATCTGCATTGGCGCTATGCGTGCCATCGATTTCGGTATCCGTGAGAGCCGTGCCCAATCTCAGCGTACCGGCGACATGCCGCGCGCCGTCTTCCGCCAGGGTGACCGGATAGCCGGTAGCGGCATCGCCGAAATCGAATTCTTGCGCAGCGTTGATTGTGACGGGAAAATCCTCCACCTCACCATCAACTTCTCCTGTCGCCTGAGTCAATGCTGAGGATGAACTGATTCTGAATCGAGCATAGGTATCTCCGGCTGAACCTATAGGAGGTGTGACAGATACGGGAATTGGACTCGTTTGTGTCGTGAGAGTTATATTTGCAATACGTTCCCCAGCCTCAAAAGTACCATTATCATCCCAATCAAACCAAGCCATTAGATAGGCCGTCCCAGATGGTTTGGTAAAGCCAACATTGAGGGTTGTTTGTTGATTTTCAGTCAATGCCGGAATTGCGGTACATTCCTCGTCGTCGGTATCGGTATTATCATCACCTGTACCGTCTAATGGTGTTGCTGGGCTCACTTCATCATCTGGAATAACCGAACCTAAATAAAGAGTTGGCGTGATCAAACCATTGATCTCATGGTATGCTGAACTGGTTAGGTATGTTTCAGGAATATCGCCAAAATCTTTACAAAGAGTTGGGGGATCACTGCTAAAGATGAAATAACTTTTAATTGTGACGTAACCTGAATAGTCGGTTATGGCACAATAAGTCGTATTCCAGGAGATATTGATGGGTTGACCGGGTTGAAGGATAGTAAATCGTAACCGGCCGACGCGAGTAGGGCATGGATCAACGATCAAACCACCATCTGGTGGAAAATCATCCAATCGATTGATATTGAGAGCAGCTCTTTGTAAATCCGTTCTGTCGGTGACACTCAAATTCTCATACCATTCTGGATAAATGCCATTATCCCACGGGCCATCGAAGGCAGTCACCTTAGTGGGACTACCAATGATGGTTGGATCAAAATTTATAAAGAAAGTTGAGTTACCGATCTTGTGCGACGGGCCAGTCATCAAAGTCATGAAAAAATCAACATAGTAATATGTACCATCGTCAAAAGTACGATAACTGGCCACATAGCTCTGTGCCCAAGTGCCACTTGCAGATACTCCCATTAAAATCACAAGGATTACCAAGAACCATCTGCTTCTGGATTTCATCTTCGCCTCCGTAAATTAATAAAACTGTTGTACTTTTTAGATATACTTTTATTATCGAGTAATATGATAATTATTCTTCTTAATCAAAAATGTGACATGATAGTAACATCCCTTTATAACAACTGTGACAGTCGGGAAACAAGATTATATCATGGCAATCCCATAACCTAATGTTTCTAAATATGATATAATTATTCTATGATCTTCTAATCAAATGATATTCAAACAATATGCCAGAAAATTATTGATTCACTATCAATTTTTGATTATTGAATTTCGTCCGAATAGATATCAGTATCTGAAGAGAGGTTGGATAGAATAGCCATTCATTTTTGCGATGTGAGGGATTCAAGTGATTTTTTATTATATCACCAATGGAGTCAAAGAAAGTTCGATAATAAATGAATCGGGCAAAAAATAGAAATGCTTCATATTATACATGTGAAGTATTAAATGGAAAAATAATCAATTAAAAATGGCGAGAGGAAAAGAATTTCCACAAAACATAAAAAAAGGCGAGAAAAATTTCTCGCCTTGCTTGGAAGAGAGTATTGTTACTATCGCAAAAATTGCATTTTATGTGTCTCTCGAAAATCGTTAACTCTCATCCGATAAAAATATACACCACTGGGTAACAGTATACCATTCATATCAGTACCATCCCAAGTAATCGAATGGACGCCGGCTTTGATTTTTGTATCAATAAGTTTTTTAACAACTTGCCCTTTTATGTTGTAAACCTCAAGTGTCGTCAATCCTGTTTCCTTTAATTTAAAACCGATCGTGGTAGTTGGATTGAAGGGATTGGGATAATTATGATGCAGTGCATACATTTCCGGAGCTTTAACCGCGATGTTGATCACATCATGAGTCATCATTCTGCCGGCATAATCGACATCCTGCAATCGATAATAATAAGTCCGGTTAACTTCTACTTCCCGATCAATATATTTATATTGACACTCGTTTTGTGTGTTACCTGCACCTGAAATCAACCTGGCGTTAACTCTCTTAAAACTACCGTGTTCCGAATCGGCTCTAAGAATGTTAAATCCAAGATTGTCCGTTTCGGAGCGAGTTATCCAGGTTAATTCAATTGAAGCATCGATGGATGTTGCTGCAAAGGAATTTAATTCGACAGGCACCACATTTTGATTAATATTAAAGGTAAATCTGCTTTTTAAACTGACATAGCCCGAATAATCCGTAATAGCACAATAAGTGGGATTCCATTCTATTTCTCGGCCGAGAGTATTGTTTTTAATTAAAAACTTGATGCTCCCAATACGTGTCAGAGTATCCGGCACTAAGATTCCGCCATCAACGGGAAACTCATCCTTACGGTTGATATTCAGCGCTAATCGATTCAAATCCGCTCGGTTTGTAATAGTCAAATTATCATACCATTCCGAATGCATTCCCTCATCCCATGGGCCATCCAACATTTGAACCTTATTCAGATATTCAAGAGCATTTGAATTGTAATTAATAAAAAATGTCGAATTGCCGATTTTTTGTGAAGGGGGAATCGTAGTACGCATGAAAAAGTCTACGAAAAATGAATCAGCGACGATAGCTTGCCGTAACAAAGCTTCGTAACGGTCATCCTGCCCAAAAATAATCGTGCTCAGGGCTAAGATTATAACCAATAAACATAGCAACGTTCTCATATATACTTCCTCCTAATTATTTCCATAAATTATGGACTGACCAGCGGCACATTTGTAGCAATACCACTATTATTTTGTGGTAAATTGCGATCCTCACCCGATATTACATAGCCATTCAAATTTACATCTGCTCGGGTATAATGTTGCAGTTGGCCACTTTCATTTTGGGGCGAATTTCTATCTTCACCTGCGATGATTACAGCTAATCTATCGGTATATTCCCACCAATTGCCACCTTCATCATCCGTATTGCCACCAAAAAGACCGTAAATAGGTGGTTCAATGGGTACTACCCCTGAGCCACCCAATTTATAAAGGTGTCTCTCAGCAGGCTCAAGCAAACCGGGATTATGGTAACAGTTGCTTAATTGTGTAAAATCCCAATAATTATCGCCCGTACCATAGCCTGTCAAACTTTCTGTATCAACAACTTCATTAGATTGAACCGGTAAATGATTGTGATGACTCAGAACAATCCAATAACTACCTGGTGCTACGTTGACCGGGATACCTGCATCACCATCAACATCATATACATATCCGAACTCATCGATGAATCCGACTGCATTAGCAACATAAGCACCATTTACCGTGCTTCGCAACCTAACATTAACCCAGTCAATGATATGATTTTGAAGAGTTGGCAGCTGTGAAATTGGAGTAGTCAGCACCCCATATGGATCCGTCAATTGGGTCGCTAATACATTCTGAAAATCTTGGTACCAATACATTTTATAAACTGGAGTTGTTTGGGCAGCTGAAACGATATCCCAATTACCTTCCAGAAATGCTTTTGCATATATTCTCGGCAAACCACCGTAATGCACCCCAATCACCACATTATTGGCGCCGCCGGTAGCGGAAAAATGAAACGGAACAGCCGTGGCGAGAATCGGCGAAGCCGCACTACCGGTGCCATAATCTTCCCATCCCGGCGTAGCAGCGAAATACCGTTTGATGGCGTACTGGGGATCTACCGAACCGTCGTCTTCGAATGCGAAACTCACATCAGCGCTAAAGTCCGCATTGTTCTGTCGGACAATGTAATAGACCGGCATGTTGTCCGGCGCACTGTTGAGCGTGCACTGATAGGTAGCTTCCGGATCGCCGGTTATGCGAGTCATGGTTCCGTTTTTAGTGCCGTTGATATTGGTCAAGGTGATCCCGGCAAAACTGGTCTTGGCCATATTCGAACACGTCACCTTGCCGAGTATCTTGCCCGTTTCCATCGAGGTGATGAAATCGGTCACATCGCCATCCAGAACAATTCTACCCATCGAAGCCGTATCACTTGGTGTGGTTGTTCCAATATAGGTCTGTACCACCATGCCGTTGGACACGGTCACACTGACAGCTAATGCCTGCCTACCGGTAAAGGCAAGGAGAACCAGAAATAGAAATAGTAATTTTACTCTCATATCAAACTCCTATCAATGATGTATAAATTATTTTTTTTATAATAAACACTTTTATTAAACACAACATCGGCTTCCTGACAAAAATACATACCCCTGTCACAAAAATGCGATACTCTCTGTCGCCTATTTGTTACATCCACTTCCCCTCGGTTGTGCTCATTATGCACGCCTCACAGGGGAACGTTTATTATCTGCTTTTGCATGCTATTTTGCAGGAGTTAACCGTTTAAGCTTAATTCTTGTAGACCCCGTTGCGGTGATCCCTGCACAGGACAGAGCAATAGTTGTCAGAATTTAATAACTGTTAATAATTTCCACAAATAGCATGCCAGATATCATAAATTTTTATTTTATTGTTTTTAATTATTTTAAA
>JAFGSU010000366.1 GCA_016934435.1 Candidatus Zhuqueibacterota bacterium
AAAACCGCGCAGGGTACTTATATTCCGGTGATCCTGCGGCCCTATCACGAGCATAATCACACCTGGCCCTGGTGGGGCGCCGGCGCCTGCACCGTCGACGAGTACAACGCCCTGTGGCGGATGACGGTCGAATATCTGCGCGACACCCATAACCTGCACCATCTGCTCTATGCCATCTCGCCGCAGGAGATCAACAGCGAAGCCGAATACCTGGCGCGTTATCCCGGAGACCGGTGGGTGGACGTGCTGGGTCTGGATTATTACAAGCTTACCAGCAAGTCCAACGTGACGCCTCTGGGAAAAACATTAGAGGTCCTCACCGCCATGGCGGAGGCGCGCAATAAAGTGGCGGCGCTCACCGAGGTGGGCGTGGAAAAAGTGCCCTATGCCGACTGGTGGACCGGCTATTTGCTGGCGGCGATCAAATACAGCAGCCAGTCGCGCAAGATCGCCTGGGCGCTGGTGTGGCGCAACGCCTCCAAGAACCATTTTTTCGCGCCCTATCCCGGTCAGGCGAGCATGGCCGATTTCCTGACGTTCTATCAGGACCCGCTGACGCTGTTTGAAAAGGATTTGCCGGGGATGTATGAATGACAAGTGAGGATTGGTATGAAATCAATTACTCAACCAACAAACCTGTCATTCTGCAAGGCCCTTCACGCAATGACGACAGACACAATCGTCCAGGCAATATCGTTCAATACCGGCAGATACCAACGACGCATCACAAGGATGGTTACACCATGAAAGATCGGGTGTGCACGAAAAACATAGCAGTACCATGCCTTTCCGCGCAATCCCCTGATCTTCACCTCACGGCAGCAGCGTCATTTTTTCAGTCTTGACAAAATCCCCTATCCTCATCTTGCAAAAATAAACGCCCGCGCCCAGTCTGACGCCCTCGCTGTTGCGGCTGTCCCAGAGGAGGCTGTGTTCGCCGGCGGGTTTCAGGCCGTCCTGCAGGGTCACCAGCTTTTGACCGAGCACGTTATAGATCGCTATCTGCACCAGGGCCTCCTGCGGTACATGGTACTCGATGCGCGTTTCCGGATTGAACGGATTGGGATGGACGCGCAGGCTCGCTTCCCTTACCACGCCTTCTTCCGTCTTTGCAAGCGGCTGCTGTGCGGCGCCCCTGAACAGCGCCGGCGCCTTGTTGAGGTATACATGCTCCAGGGCCGCCTGTGATTTTACCTTGTCCAAATTCTCTATTTGCGGCTGCAAGGCGACCGTCGCGCCGCGGAACGCCTGCACGGGAATCGATGTACGCAGATCGCTCCGGGTTTCGCCGCCGCCGGTCATCACGGCGTTAATGCCGTTCGTGGCGATCACCGCGCCGGTTTGACCCTGATCCCAGCTCGAGCCGTTGTAGCGCGCCTTGCGGATGTTTTTGGCGTCCCACAGGTCGTGCCAGACCAGGTTAAAGACACCTCCGCTATAGCCGCTGCCGCTGGGCCGCAGATAGTCGCGGTAATCACTGAACTCAGTGTACACCGTGGGATTTAAATTCTTGTTGTGCCTGATTCAAATGTATAAGTGCTTACTGTGGGATCCCACATGTTATCAATACTGTTTCCAGCGCAGAGTGTATTTGAAACGCAATCCGATTGAATAGTATCACAGTTAGGAAGCACACAGTCATTGGAAATACTAATGCAAATTATCAATGAAAAATATCTTGACTCTATGGGAAATAAATCTTACTTTTTGTAAGGGAAAATATCCGTTTTCAAGAAGGACGCCATGAAAACAACCGTTACCGCGAAGGGGCAAATAACGATTCCAAAACCGGTTCGCGATCGGCTGAGATTACAGCCGGGGGATGTCGTTGACTTTATCGTCGATGCCGACGGTGCCGTGCAAATGCGCGTCGTTGGTGAATCAATAAAAAGATTAAAAGGGATGGTTCCCAAACCGAAAACGCCCGTTTCCATCGCCGAGATGCAATCGGCCATCGAGGAAGGTGGATGAGCGCTATGTACGGACTCGATACCAATGTTCTGGTTCGGTATATTGTGCAGGATGAACCCCGACAGAGCAGAGCTGCCACCGAATTCATCGAAAGACATCTCACCGTAGAAAAGCCGGGATATATCAATGCGGTGGTTCTCTGCGAACTCGTTTGGGTATTAAAGCGGGCCTATCATTACGACAAACCGTTGTTATCCGCAATTATACAGCAAATCCTCAATACCAAGGAGCTGATCATCGAGCATGCTGACAGGGCCCGGCAAGCGCTTGATTTTTACCGCCACGGCGAAGCCGATTTTTCCGATTATTATATAGCGGCGATCAACCGTTCTGTAGGCTGCAGAAAGACCGTCACGTTCGATAAACTGGCAGCGACTCATAGTGAATTCAGGCTGATCGGCACATGAGTCGTTTCAGCAGCGCGCCGACTGATAGCAGCCATCGGCACTGTCAATTTCATTATTGCGAAAATCGGTTAGCGGGGTAATATTTCTAATATCAATATTGTACATATTTCCTCCATTAATATGATATTTAAATGTCCGCTATTATGTTTAAAAAATCAAGATATACTTGACCGTCAATTGCAGAATTGTGGGTTTCAGCGCCGACCCACAACCACACCGGATGCTGGGCGATATTTTGCCATAAAATGCAGTAATCGCCTCTATTATCATCATTTTAAGAATATTTGCGCAATGACGCTTAACTCGGACGTTTTAATGAAATTGTACCTGGCGGCGAGACATGCTTATTCAACCTTGTGAGCCGCTCCCCGGCGCCTATTGTGGACTGCGCTGGCACAACGGCGGCCGGTCACACGTCGACGCGTCGATGTGCGACAAAGAGGCTGTCTGAAAACCAGGTCAACAGCCGTCGAATATCGTTAAGTGAAGGCATGGCCCCCTGATCCTGTCCTTCTTTCCCTTAAAAGAGGCTTTAAAACTGCGATCAGAACTCAAAGAGCAAGTTCCCTCTCCTGCGGGAGAGGGTCAGGGTGAGGGTAAAACATTTTTAATCAAAGTATTAGAGATTGACAGTATAAAATGATAAAACACTGAAAACCAGGTCAAAATATCATTTTACGCTTTTTCAACAGCCTCAAACCAGGGGGAGAAGGCACTTAAAATGTACTATCTGTACCTTGTTTCAACATTCAGGACAGCCTCGGACCTTTGCGGAAGCAGTCACCTTTCGACACTCACGCGGTTCAGCAGATTTCCGTTCGAATGCCCGCAAGAGACGGCACGCAAAGGCCCTCGCTATTTTTAAGGCTGCAATTCCGAAACCACCGTGCCGCCGCCCATCTGCGCCGGCAGTTTGTTCTCGGATTTGACGATGCGGCGGCTATCTTTGGCGATCCACAACACCGAGCCGCCTTCCTCGTCCTCTATCGGTTTGATTTCGACTTTGTAGCTGTCGATGGCATCGCTTCCCACCATCACGGCTTCGCTGCCGAGCACATTGACGCTCATGGGCTTGGCTTTACCGGCCATGAGTTCAAACTGATTTACGTTGGCTGAATAACCATCTTTCAGCGGCAGGGTG
>JAFGSU010000367.1 GCA_016934435.1 Candidatus Zhuqueibacterota bacterium
TGGGCGACAGCGTTTACGTCGCGGTTCTGAACGGCATGACCGGGCAGGTGATGCGGCGCGCAGCCTGGCCCCCCATGGTTTCGGATACACAGCGCTCCTCCACCCGCATCCAGATGTCGATCGGCTATCTCGACGGGGCACATCCGGCCGTGATTACCCAGACGGGCGTCTACCAGGACGAGGTGCTGGCCGCTTTTGATGCCGATCTGAATATACTCTGGCAGTTCAACAGTTTCGCCGAGACCAGCGGCAGCGGGGGTCACAAAATCGAGGTAGCAGACATCGACGGCGACGGCAGGATGGAGGTGTTCGACGGCACCACCTGCCTGAATCACGACGGCAGCCTGCGCTGGTCCATCTATAAGATGCACCCCGACCTGGTGGATATCTATGACTTTATGCCGCAGCATAAGGGGCTGGAAGTTTTTTACCTGATCGAGTCCGAAATCCATGCCGGCGTCTATATGGTGGACGCCGATAGCGGCGAGATACTCTGGACCTACAACCGGGAGATCGATCCACGCTGGACGCACGCCCACTACGGCTGGACCGCGGATATCTGGGCCGGTTCACCCGGCCTCGAATGCATCGCCACCCGCACCGGCCATGGCGACGCCAAACCGGCGCTTTTCTCCTCCGACGGCCGCCTCCTCCTCGATGTGTTCCCCTATGGCTACACCCCCATCGAGTGGGATGGAGACGAGGTCAGAGAATTGATCTCCTGGGACGGTGCCGGGCTGTTCAAGTTCGACGGCAAAGCGCTCGTCAAAATGCAAGGTGTGCGACCGAATGCAGTTGCCGGCAGCCATCTGTTGATGGCGGCGGATTTGTACGGCGATTTCCGCGACGAACTGGTTTTACTGGCGAAAGAAAACGATCGGACCTCTATTCTGGTGCTGACCGCAACCGAACCCATCCAATCGCGAGCCAGGACAAAAACGGAAAATCTCGATTATCGCCTGTGGCTGGCGAGAAATATGGGAGGCGGCTATAATACCATCTTTACTTCGCATTCGTACAAACTTTAAGCAGGACAAGGGCTGCTTGCAGAGACCGAAGCGGGTTAATAATTATTAAAGTAAAGAGAAAAACATGTTTAAGAAGACTATCAGACTGATTCTGGTGTGTTTTATAGGCGCTGCCGGAGCAATCGAGCCTACACCGGCGGAGATGACGGCGGCAGCGGATTGGATGAAACGATACTTTGACGGAACAGCGGCCGTCCCCTTTTCGTTCATCTTCGACGGTACGGATTCGGATGTGCTGATGTCGCGCTGGCAAAGGACCGGCCGGACCAGGCGAATCGACAGCAATCAATCACTGCAATCGTTCGTCTTTACTGATTCTCAATCCGGTTTGCGCATTCGCGCGGAAGCCACCATCTATGACGATTACCCGGCCGTCGAGTGGCTGCTCTATTTGAAAAATACGGGAAAAAGCGAAGCACCCATCCTGGAAAACAACCTGCCGATGGACATCCGGTTGCCGGTCGCGACCATGCATCCGGTACTGCATTACGCTCGCGGTGCGCTCTGCTGTATCGATGATTTTGAGCCAATGGTAAAAGTCATGGAGGTTGATAGCGATCTCCGCCTTCAGCCCGGCGGCGGCAGGTCGTCCAGCGAGTACCTGCCGTTCTTCAATATCGATTTTGGCGGTCATGGGATGGTCGCTGCCATCGGATGGACGGGAGAATGGATGGCGGCGTTCAACCGCCCTGATGAACAGCATGTTCAGATTCAGGCCGGCATCGCCCTGACGCATCTCAGATTAAAGCCCGGCGAAGAGATTCGCACGCCGCGGATACTGCTGCTTTTTTGGCAGGATTCATCCCGCCTGCCGGAATCGTCGCAGTGGCTGCGCGGAAATAACCTGCTGCGGCGGTTTATCCTGACCCATCACCGGCCGCAGCCGGGCGGCAAACCGTTGCAGCTGCCAGTCATCCTCAGCAGCTGGGGCGGATGGAAGGCTGCAGAGCATCTCGCCGGTGTACAAAGATTGACCGATCACGATCTGGACGTGGACCTGTACTGGATCGATGCCGACTGGTTCGGCCAGGGCGATTGGTGGTTTCAGGCCGGCGATTGGCGGGTGAAAAAAGATCTCTATCCTGACGGATTCAAACCCATCACCGATCTGCTGCATCAGCATGGACGGGAGTTCTTGCTCTGGTTCGAGTTGTTTCGCGTTTGCAAGATAACGCCATGGTATCAATTGCGCAACAATGCCGGATGGCTGCTGGAATTGAACGACGGCATCGAAAAGTATCAGCAGTGGCGAAGCGGCACCAAATGGCCGGTGCCGCATGAAGACCCGCGATGGATCGAATACGAAAGCCATCGCAGCCAGATGACCGAAGGCGAAATGCTCTACAATATCGGCAACGTAAAAGCGCGGCAATTTCTGACCCAATTTCTCGGCCGGAAAATCAAAGAATTCGGCCTTGACTGGTATCGCGAAGATGCCAACATAGCGCCGGTCGAGTACTGGCGGGAGGCGGATGCTTGGGACCGCCAGGGCATGACCGAGATTCGATATATCGAAGGCCTGTACGCTTTCTGGGACGACCTGTTGCGGCAGTTTCCGAATCTAAAGATAGATAATTGCGCCAGCGGCGGCAGGCGAATCGATCTCGAAACCATCGGCCGCAGCACCGTGCTGCACCGTACCGACTGGGCGCGCGATGCCATCCATGCACAGTGCCACAGCTATGGCCTGTTCCATTGGCTGCCCCTGCACATGGCCGGCCGCGGTGCCGCCCTCACCAGAGGAAACGAATATGAAATTCGCAGCGTCATGACCGCCGGACTCAATGTCGGCCTGTGGGATGAAAAAGACGGGGATGGGACGGAGGAATTTAAGCGCCTGTTGCAGCAATACCGTTCGGTGCAGAAATACTTTTATGGCGATTATTACCCGCTAACACCTTACAGTCAAAAAACTACCGACTGGATTGGATGGCAATTCGATTTGCCGGAATCGAACGCAGGATTGGTGCAGGCGTTCCGCCGGCAGGAGAGCGTGTATACAACCGCGAGTCTCAGATTGTTCAATCTTGCATCCGATCAGACGTATCTCATAAAAAATATCGATACCGGCGAGCACTATGAAGCAAACGGCAACGCCCTCATGACAGAGGGATTGGCGGTTTCTATTGCAGCATCGCCGGGTTCGGCGTTGCTTGAATATCGGCTCAAATAGTCATCGAATGAATGGTCATTGCGCGCGTCCGCAGGTGATATAAAACAGGTTAGTATTTTATCAATTATGTGTTAGGTAAAATGGTTAAAAAGAATAGGGCAATCAGGCTGATTGCCCTGCAAAAATTCCGGTTCATCCGGATCGGCATCCTTGAATCGAAGAACGGTCGCGATGAACCTGTAATCTGCAAGTGCATCTTGATGGAGTCCATATGACCCGATATGAAAAAATCGTAAAAATGACGCTGGTCAGCGTTTGTGCTGCGTGGCTCGGCTGCGGCGGTTTGCTGCCGGATGCAAAAGAGAATGTCGATTATATCGATCCTTTTATTTGTACCCTTGGCGATCACGGCCATCTTTTCCCGGGTGCGGTGGTGCCGTTCGGTATGGTCAAATTGGGTCCGGACACCTATCCCAGCAGTCTTACCGGCGACGGCGGCTGGGCGCATTCCGGCTATAATTACGCCGACGATCGGGTGCGCGGATTCAGTCATGTGCGCATCGAGAGCAGCGGTGGTACCGCCATTTACGACCGGAGCTGGTATCTTTCCCTGCTTCCTTACACCGGTTATATGAGCACGGCGCGCGACTCGGTCTCTGTCGCCATGGATAAACAGAGCGAA
>JAFGSU010000368.1 GCA_016934435.1 Candidatus Zhuqueibacterota bacterium
TAAAGATTTTAATCTTTATGCCTCATCAACCTCCTATAATAAATTTTATAGCAGGCTCGCTTATTATGGAGCCGATTTTATCGAATTTGTAAGTTTAAATGTATATCTTTTTAAAAATGGAAATTTAGTCGCATCAGAATATACTTATGCCGATTTTGAGACTTATGGCAATTCAGGGATGTGCCCCAATACAGAAACTGTTTTCTGGGATTATATTGATAAATCGGATTGCGATAGTGTCGCATTTAGTGTTGATTATACAACAAGCGATGGTTCAAAACCTAAATTTAATAAACACGCCATCATTGTTACCAACAGCTTAATTAATCCTTCAGGTTCTCAATACAAATTTTCTGGAATTATTAAAAACTTATCGGCCACGCCATTAAAATTCCCAATCGTAATTTTAGGTGTTTATATCAAAAATAAAATGATGCTTTATGAATTAACGTTTGCAGACGCAGCGGACAACACTTTAATGCCAGGACAAATCTGTGGTTTTTGGGATTATATTGATGCTCCATCAGAATACGACTCTTTAAAGTTTTTGCCTGGTTATTCATTGTCCCTCACTGGCGATGTAATAATAACAGATATTTTGTCGTGTAGTATTCATGCTTACCCAAAATCATCCATTTTATTCCAGAATTATCCGAATCCTTTTAATTCTACCACTACGATAAAATATGATATTGATAAACCTCAAATGATTAGGCTTGATATATACAACATCAATGGCAAATTAATAAAAAATGTTTTTAATGAATTTTCTCAATCAGGTAATTTTATTCATACTTTCGATATGATAGACATTGCTTCTGGCAATTACTTTTGTGTACTATCCGGGGAATATTTTATATCTAAAATAAAAATAACACTTGTTAAATAAGTATCAGGAGTAAACCCGATATACCTAACAAACGCACTATCATTGACCTCTCTGGATTGAATAAAATTTAGATTATTAAGCCTCTAATTGAAACACGATTTTTTATAAAGGGTGTGATTAATGAAAAAATTAATTCTTATCCTAATCATGGCAATATCGACGCAATCTGCCCAACAGATAAGTTCACACATCGATAGCTTATCATCATTAGAATCAAAAATTGAACCATTAATTTTTGATTTGACTGTCGATCAAAATATTTTCAATAAGAATAACCCTAAGGGAATATTCCCAAATCAATCGAAATTGGATAGTCTAAGCCAGCTTCTTACGGATATAAAAAAAGAAATCTACGATTTAACACACCCAAAGCCAAAGCATCAGATAGAATTTGAATCTAAACGCGATATATTAATAAAAATATATGGCTATTCGACCACTCTAAAATTATTGGCTCACGAAACATGGATAGGGATGTCAAATGAAATGGCGGAAGTCAGTCTTGGAAAGCCATTGAGAATACACAAAACAATTTATAAAAATCATATTCGAGAACAATGGGTATATCCTAAGTCTTTATATTTATATTTTACAAATGATACTTTAACATCGATTCAATGTACTGAATAGACTGAAGACGCCCTTCGAACAAATCACCCGCAAAAGCGGCAAATCCTGGCGGATCGTCTACTACGATAACGGTGTCCGCTAATTTCTCTATATCTCCGATTGTACTAGAAAAAAGCCTATCGTTAATATCGGGTCGGACCAAATTAAATCTTGACAAAACAATAAGATAGACGCAAAAAAAGCTTGAAAATAGGTCTTGGAATGCATATTTTACCATCAAATTTACATTGTAAGGCCGTTATCTGGTAAAAATCAAGTTAATAAAAACATAAACAATAATTTAGTTTGGTCCACCCCTCCTAAGATGTTTTTCGTATAACTTCTAATTTCAATGTTTAGCCATCATTTTCCCTCGCTCCCAAGCTCCTGGCTTGGGAGCGCACTTGTCGCCAAAGCTCTCTGCTTTGAAATCCGCCGTAAGATAGCCAGTCAGCCAATCTGAACAAGAAGCTGGAGCTTTTAAACATCAGCGATGCCAAGCCGGAGCTCGGTGGGAATGGAATCATGTCTTCGCCGAGATTGAACCCGCGGCCTCTCGGCAGATACCAAAGCGGAGCTTTTATGACAATTGCATCACCAAGCCGGAGCTTGGTGACGAGGGGGAAGTAAAAAAAACATAAACAATGATTTAATTTGGTCCAACCCTTTTAAGATGTTTTTCGTAAAACTTCTAATTTCAGTTTAGCCATTATTTCATATCGTAGTTCACATCCACTCAATTTTTATTTCACCTTCCAGCGGTTTGAATTCTTTATCGCCCGTCACCAGATCCGCCTTTTTCGATTTTGCCAGCGCGGCAGCGTAACAATCTGCAAAAGACATCTTGTGTTGCGCCTTGAAGAGGGCAGCTTCCTGAGTGAGCTCCCAATCCACGTTTTCAATTTGGATGCGCAAAGCGCGCAGTTCCTTGATACTGCTGTCGGCTTCCTTTTCCGGGATTTCCCGGTCAATAATATACCAAACTTCACCGGCATTGACTACGTACATGTAGACCGGGATGGCTTCCTCATGTGCGTTAGAAATCAAATCAGCTACTCTTTGGCCGGAAGGTTCGTCTTCCAGAAAGGCGATCACTGTCCAGGAGTCGAGGACAAGGGCTTTGGGTTTACGCGCCATTTACAACTCCTTTTCCTGTGTCTTCTCGGCCATCAGTGCCTTCATTAATCCCTTGCCTTTGTACTTGCCGCGCACGGAATGGATATATTCCCTAGTTATGGGGGTCAGGATGATTTGCTTTGCAGCCTCATCGACGTAAATCTGAAGCCAAGTACCTTCCTTGATACCCAATTTCCGCCGGATTTTCGAGGGGATGACCAGCTGTCCCTTGAAAGTCATAACTGCTTCCACTGCATATTCCTTTCTATTCACCTGCGTATTCATATCGGGTCAAACCAAAATAATTCTTGACAAAACAAAAAGATAATCGTGAAAAAAGCTAGAAAATAGGCCTTAGAATGCATATTTTACCAATACTTTTTAAACCATCTCAACTTGAAGTGGTTTGACTGATATCTCAGTATTCTCAGCTTTCCATAAATCAAGTTTTGCTTGCATAAAAAGCCAACTTTCCGGAGTCGTACCCGTGGCTCTGGCAATCCGAATTGCCATCTCCGGACTCAAACCGGCGCGGCAGTTCAATAATGCAGATAGAGTTTTTCTCGTAATCCCTAATCGAGTTGCCGCTTCAGTCACGGTCAAATTTAGTGGTTTGATGACATCTTCGCGTAAAACTTCGCCGGGATGTGTAGGTTTTCTTTTTTGTACCATATTTATATCCTCAATGATAATCTCGATAATCGACATTAATTACATCTTGCCCTTGAAATTGAAAAATGACTCGCCAATTTCCACTCACCCAATCACTATATTTGCAATAGCAATGATATTTTCTCAATGGCCTGTTCAATGACCGAATCAGGTATTTTGCATACAAATTGTGCTTCACGTGCTTGCCAATCCAGATTCTTGATTCGATCTGCAAGGACAACCCCGGCAACTGGTGATCCTACAGGCATTTTTACTTCGAAAGGATAATCTTTTTCTTGTGATGTTATTGGACAACAGATGCAGAGCCCTGTTTTTATATTGTACTTAATCGGACTTAGAATGATTGCTGGACGTCGGCCAGCTTGTTCGTGACCACTTAATGGATTTAGCTGGATCCAAACGATGTCGCCACGATCAGGAACGTAGCTCATAGTTGTTCCTTCCCGACCGGCATGCCAAAATCGATTTCATCGTGGATATTGGAACTATTTATTTGTTCAAGCAAATCATTAAGTAATGTCTCATGGTCTTTGATCGGAACGAGAATGATATTTCCATCTTTAATAAAGATTCGGACATCTGAGCCATTTTCAATTCCAGTTTGCTCTGCAAACGCTTTTGGAAGTCGGACCGCGAGGCTATTTCCCCATTTTTGAATCTTTGTTTCCATGGTTGTCCTCCTTATGTATATACATAGAAGATACACCAAAAATTGGAGGAAAGCAAGAATTTTGTACCATACTTATCTTAAAGGTGCAAAAATGATGCGTTGTTCCAATCCTCCGCTTATCTCCGCAACTTGTGCGTTAAACCATCCAAGCGGTGTTAAATCGCTCCCGCAATGGTCAAGGTAAAATGCCGGATCGGCATCAGCGTTCGTTCCATCTGGGTGTGGCTGTGGTTGAAGAGATTGTTGACATGAGCGCTGAACGCCCAGTCGCCGATGCGATAGGTCAGATGCAGGTTCACCACTTTTTGCGCAACCCGATCATCATTGGGGTAGACTTTGACCACCTCGATGCGGGATATGTAGCGATAGTCGCCGCTGATTTCGAATGGCCCGCGGCTGTAGAGGAGGGTGCTCTGTAAAATATGTCGCGGCCGGTACTGCAGCACTTCGTCCAGGTCCAGATCGCGCGGGTCCATGTAGGTATAGCCGGCCTGCAGCGCCAGACCCTTGATGCCCGGCTGGAGGTGCAGGTTGGTCTCGGCGCCGGCGATGCGCGCGCGGGTGAAGTTGGTGAAACGGATGACGTTGTTTTCATCAGGCACCGGCTCGATCAAATCCCAGTAATCGCACCAGAACCCGGCCAGGTCCAGGGTCATAATCGGGAAGAGGCGTAGGTTGAATCCGGCCTCGTGCGACCAGGCGGTCTCCGATTTCAACAGTGGATTGGGCTGAAGGCGCAGTCCGGAATAGACCGAATTGGGGAACCGTTCCGACATGGACGCCACCCGGAATCCCTTGCCCGAAGAGGCGCGAAAGGACAACAGCGGCAGGGCGTGCCAGACCATGCCGAACTTGGGGCTCAGTTCATGGTCATCATAGCCGGTGGTATCATCCCAGGAGTAATCGAAACGCACGCCGGCTGTCATGGATAAATTTACTAATAGTTTTTGTTCATACTGCGTATAAGCGGACACCATGTGCTGATCGTGCCTTCCCACTAACATGGAGTTGACATGATCCCAGCTTTCTTCGACGCCAAATGTGAGGGAGGAAAGGTTGTTGAACTGATAATCGCCCTGAATTTCCAGACCGTATTTATTGGCGCGCGAGGTGTTGCGGCTGTCATGAAAAAAATTCTTCCAGAAATTATGGAAATAGGACAACCGCGTCTTGAGGGCAAAGTTTTTGTTCACCGCCCATTGATGAAAGGCGTTGAGGCCGAATTTGCCCGAGTGCACATAATCGCCCACAGCCTCCGGCGGCACTTCGAGGGCATAGCGCTGACTGCGCCACATCAGCCCGGTGCCGGTTTTGCCTTCTTCGAACTGACTGGAAACCGTCAGATTGGAATGCGCTGTGAGCGGCCGCTGCCATTTTCCGGCGGCATTATACCGTCGATAAAAACCGTTCTGCGCGTAACCGGTGGTATAGTGCTGTCCGAAACTGAGCATCATTTCACCCTTTCCGATGCGGCGCGAGTGATCAATATCCAGATCGTTGAAATGGCGCAGCCGATCGGTCCATTCCCACTCCTCGTAAGGCGGTTGATCATAGATGCCGCCCGACAGCCGGATGTGGGTAACGGGTTTGCTGGTAGCGCTTTTGGTGATGACGTTGACGACGCCACCCATGGCGCTGCTGCCGTATAACGCCGAGCCGGCGCCGCGCACGATCTCGATGCGGTCGATCTGGGAAGCCGGGATGATGCTCCATTTAATGTCGCCGCTGTCGCCCGGCATCATGGGCACGCCATCGATGAGCAGGAGAACGCGACTGCCGGCGCCGTAGTTGAATCCGGAGGAGCCGCGGATGTTGATCTGCGTACCGATGAAATTGACACTGGTGGCGTGCTCCAACAGTTTGTCGAGGTAAACATCGTTCTTTTGCGCTAATTCACGGCTGGACATCACACCGACGCTGGTGGGGGAATCCTGAATGCTCTGCCGCCGCTTGCTGGCCGTCACCACCACTTCGCCGGATTCGATCATGGTCTGCTGTAACCGGATGTTGAGGGCCGTGGTGCGACCGCTCTCCACGACCACGTTCTTTTGTTCGAATGTGATATAGCCGACGATGGATGCGCGCAGCCGATAGGTGCCGGCCGGCAGATTCTGGATGGAAAAAGAGCCGTCTAAAGTGGTCACCGCGCCCACCACCGTGCCGATCAACAGGACATTGGCGCCCGGCAGCGGCTGGCCGGTCTGCGCGTCCGTCACCCGGCCCGAAATAGCGCCCCGATTCTGCGCGGCAACAGAGCCGATAAAAAGAGAGCCGATGATATATAAGATAAATTTTCTTTTCATGTTGTTTTCCGGTTATGGATTATGCCTAACGTTCGCACGTTCCCACGTTCTGACGTTCAATGCCGTCGACGAAACAGTCACGGTTATATTAATGTTACGCACATGCGTGGTATCGGTTAAAACTTTGATGCCGTTCAAACTGAAATAATTGCCCGCCATGCTGTTCAGGCCGATGCTTTCACCCTCTTTTATCAACAGGGCGGCAATGAGATGATAGGTTCCGGGCTGCACGTTGATGTGATAGTAAGTGGAATCGAATCCCGGTTGCATGGGCAGGGCGAATGACAGGTCCAGCAGACTGGTAGGCAGGAACGGCGCGGTGGAGGCGACCATGACCACGCTCTGGGCGTTCTCCGGCCAGGTGCCCTGAACGCGCAGTTTGCCCTCGATGGTGCTATCGACTTTGCGTTTCGCCTTGCTGAGGTCGGCCTCCATATCGATATTTTCCAGCATGGTTTCGCGGTCCGGAATTTCCACCTTGCCGGGGGAGAGATGATTGGACGTGGGGAAAAATAATCCGATGATATTGGTCGGATCCCACTCCTGGCCCTGTTGTTTCCAGACCACACCCACCGCCTGCAGCGAGGTGGGAGAGAGGTAGAAAACATAATCCACCGTATCCTGAAAGATGGGCAGGGCTTCGCCGAGGA
>JAFGSU010000369.1 GCA_016934435.1 Candidatus Zhuqueibacterota bacterium
GGCCTTTGCTTTGAGAGCGACCGCATTGATTTAGCCCAAGTTACGGGGTTATGAACAAAAAAACCGGTTTTGGGTCCGCCAGAGCGGTTTTTCGCAAAAAGTCTTCACATTGGGTTTGGCAGGTATAAGGTATCTTGAGAGCCGAAAAACCCAGAATAATTTTTTGAAAAAATGAATTTTTGGCGAATACTGCGTAACTTGGGTTAGGTCAGCCAGCCGCTCCGATTCCAGGTCGGCAAATCGATAAAACCAGGATTGGGATAGGACATATGTTTTAGTCTTTCGACGACGTTTTCATCCAGCGGTTTGCTGCTGACCGTCCGCAGAGCGGCCTCAAGATATTCCGGCTTGTCGATGCCCAGTAGCACCGATGTGACTTCCTGATGTCCCAATACGAATTTGGTAGCAAGGTCTGAAAGCCGCATCGTGTCATCCAGAAAATCCGTGTAACAGGCCCGGTGCTGCTCTACCGATTTTAACGCTGAATGCAGATTTCCGCCTTTATCTGTTAAAATACCTTTCAGCAACACCGAGCGAACCACGATGCCCACGCCGTGCCGGGCGGCAAGGTCGAAGAACTGTCCATGTTGCTGATCCATCAGGTTGAAGGGAAGCTGAATGACATCCCATATTTCCTTTTCGATGGCGACCCGTGTTTCTTCGGGCGCATAGGTGGAAATGCCAATCGCTTTGACCAAACCTTCTTTTTTGAATTTTTGGAATATCTCGGCAATTTTCAAATGGTTGAGGATTTCCAGAGTTCCGGTGTGACTCATATAGAGGTCAATTTTGCAGCCGCCAAGCTCCTGTATACTCTTTTCCAGCGAGGTTCGTATTATGCCTTCCAGTTTATCGTCTGAATAAAGACGGCCCTGCGGATCTTTCAGGTGGACACATTTAGTGGCGATGACAACCTCGTCCGGGCGGTTGCCGAACGCCTTGCCAAGCAATGCTTCAGCTTTGCCGTAACTTCTGGCGGTATCAAAGAAGTTGATACCCTGCTTGAAAGCTGATCGCAACAGGCTGACGGCCTGATCTTCCGAAAGCATATCTTTTTCAGAATTGGCGCCGATTCCATAAGGGACGCCCAGCGACACTGTCCCGAACGAAATATTCGATACGTTAATGTTTGTGCGTCCCAGTTTGCGTCTTTTCATATCCTCCCCTTTTGATATATTAAATGATTTAGGTGTAAATTTGAAAAACATTATTCACTGTCGCTGGTAACTTTTGTAGCGTTGTAGTATCACTGCCGCCATCAATACCCTTTGTCCCAATCCGGTTCAATGTTTTGAGCGATCGTTTCAGAAACATAAACGTCGGTCTTTAAAATTTGGAGTATCGTTTCGGGAATCCTTGGCGTTACCGGACCATGCAGAACCAGACGTGTCGTCAGCCGCTGCCACGAAGTGCTGGTGCCGTGGACGCTGATAGCGTGGTTATCCCGTCGGGCTTTGGCATGGACAACCTGCGCCGGCCCTATAGTCGCAGCCTTGGGTGGAACCGCCGACAGGTCGCCGCTTTTACCGAAACAGCCATGCAGCGAGTTTTGCGCCAGTGTAAAGGGGCTTAGCGTTACAATACGCGATCCCATCTGCTTCCATTCCTCCAACTCCGCGTCAAATTCAGGAGCGTCGGGTTCGATAAACGCCAGATGCCCGGTCCAGCCGGGTCCGCTGTAGCAAATATCCGCGTGTCCGAGGTCGGCGATCATCTTATCGTAATCATGCAGATTTTTATTGTTAAAACCGACAAAGTTTTTACGCGGTGGACGCAGATGCTCATCAATTTGATAATAGAAATTGTTCAGCATGGCGCAGGTGAATCCGAACGGCCAGTCCTCCGGAGCAATGTTGCCGTTCTCATCGGCATATTCATCCATTGCAAACGCATACAGATTGCGACAATCCACCCCGCAAGCGTTGATTAACCTGGCCACATGCTTGTAAGCGGGCGCCGGATTCGGCAGGATCATAACGACTTTTTCATTGTTACGGCACGCCTGGTAAATTCGCTGAAAAATGTCGGTAACGAACAGCCAGGGGACGTCGGCATCCTTTACGATCCGAATCTTAAAGTCCGGATTGGGATGTTCGGCCAATTTTTCTTTGGGAATTGCCCGGCAGCGTTCTATCTCTGCTTTATCTCTAAAGGGAACGAACGGTGAAGGTTGGAAAACAAAAGAACTCATTTATTTTCTCCAGACAAGAAATTATCATAAACACAACGTCCCGCTACCCAGCATGCCAGGACGTTTAACTCGTCGTCGAGTAATGTCAAATCAGCGTCGTAACCTTGAGCGACCCGGCCTTTTTTGTCGTGCAGCCCCAAAACGCTTGCGGGATTATGAGTCGCCATTCTGACCGCCTGGGGAACTGAAACTCCCAGCATTTTTACGGCGTTCCGAACGGCTCTATCCAGCGTCAGGCTACTGCCCGACAAACCGCCTGCCTGGGGATGATCACCGGTGGTTCGCGCCGGACCGCCCCAGTAAGCTACTTCGACTTCTTTTTTGAAAGCGGTGTATCTTCCCGGCCCCAGACCTGCTCCGATATTGGCATCGGTCGCCAAACAAATTTTGTCGGCTCCTTTACATTGCAACGCCATTTTGACAACAATTGGATCGACATGTACGCCATCAAGAATAAAATCAACGCTTACCTGCGGGCTTGCCAGAATTGCCTCGACCACACCACAGGGGCGCACACCCCGCTCGATTTGCTCCGGCGGATAAAAGACATCATAAAAATGCGTTGCGTGGCTTGCACCGGCTTCAATCGCATCCAGGGTCTGTTGGCCGTCAGCTTTGGTATGGGTGATAAAGACCGGCATGTCAGCTCGGCGCATGACCTTGATCATATCCGTGATTCCTTCCAACTCTGGAGAAATACTAAAAACGACCTTGTAAGGCGATGCGGCATCGATCAGGGCGCGAACTCTTGTAATGTCCGATTTGCCGACGGCTTCCGGCGGCAGCCCCCCGGTCAGCGCCAGAAAAGGCCCTTCAAGGTGAAACCCGAGTATCTGGGATCCGCTATCGCAGGGTGCGGTTGCCAATGTGTGTAGAAACTCCGCATCTTCGCCGGGGGGGCGCGGACGTACGGTGGGCAGAAATGATGTCACACCGTAACGCGGTAGAGTCCTGCAGATTTCGCCAAGATGATCAGGGCCGTTATCGATAAGGAAGCGCAATAGCCCGTGAATATGTAAATCGATGAACCCCGGCCCCAAATACATACCGTGAGCATCAATTACCTTTGATGCGCTGACCTCTTCGAAGTCATCGGCCGCGCCGATAACGGCAACCCGTCCGTCCTGTAGCAAAACAGCGCAGTTCTGATCTGTTCGGTCAATTCCGATAATCGTACAATTTTTAATCAATGTCTCGTACATCGATCAACTCCTGAGAGCAAAAACATGCCAAATGCCTTACGTTTTCAATGCGCATCATCTTTTTTTCCGGCAATCAAACTCACTAAAGAAGCTGTTACAATACCCGTGACCAAAGAAGAGGGCTGAATCCACAGAAAACTGAGTCCGAGCAATCCAAAAAATGCGATACCTACCGCCGTGGCCACGCTGACCACCGCCCCGGCCCAGACTCCTGTGCTGTTGGCCCAGGGAACAAAGTAGGCCATAAAGAAGAGCACAAAAAGCGGCGCAACCATCAGATTAACCACTTTGTGTACCATTTCCGTAATATTTCCAGGCACACGGCCAACCACAAAGCTTAGCAAAACAACCACGGCTCCAATGCACCAGGACACGATTTGTGTACGACGCAAATGAGCCTTCTCGTTGGCCGGCATTTTTCCCAATCGGTCGAAAAAATCGATGCTTATCACAAGACAGGCGGAATTAATCCCGGAAGAAAGACTGGACATCGCGGCGGCCAGGAGGGCCGAAAGCACCAGCCCTGTGATACCTATGGGCAAATGGTTTGTAATAAACAGCGGAAATATCTTATCCGCATAGGCTCGAACATCCATACCACCAGGAAGGTAATGCGGCTGTGTGAAAAAAAACCGCAGGAGCGCAAAACCCATCAGAATCAGCAGTAATTGAATCGTCCACACCGTGATCAGGTTCGTAATGTATGCGGACCGGGCGGCCTTGAGACTGGGGGTGGAAAGAAAACGCTGTAACGCCATCTGGTCGGAACCGGCGGTACAGACGTTCCACGTAAAGCCGGTTAGCACAGCACTGGCAATCGTTGTTCGTACGGACGGATCAAACCAGAATTTTGGAGGATCCCATGTGGGCGCCCATTCCGTCGGAAACCAGCTGAATCCTTTGAAATGTATTGTGATGAGAATAATGGTCAAGCCAGCCCCGAGGAACAAGATGAAGGTTTGAATCACATCGGTCAGCACAACCGCCTTGAGCCCTCCCGATGAAGTGTAAATCACAACGATTATTCCGAGCAGCGCAGAAACCAGAGGCAGGTATTCCTGGCGCACTCTCAGAACCGGTCCCAGTGCAATGTTAACAGTTATGTAGATAACCATGGACATCCACATCAACCGCAAAGCCATAAAAAAAACAGCGGCCAGCAAGCGGACGCTCAGCCCAAAACGCATTTCCAGAAGCTCATTGGCACTGGTGATTCTGAGTTTCATTATGTAGGGAATTAGAAGCCATCCGACCACGTATGCCACAAAAGGAACGGCCATGAGACCACCGATAACGATCATGGGGCCGTGACGGATAATCTCCCCTGGGGTGGAAAAATAAGACACCGTACTCAGCAAGGTCGCAAAAAGCGAAAGTCCAACCATCCATGACTTCATGTTTCTCCCGCCCAGCAGGTAGTCTTCGGTATCTTTCGTTTTGTGACTATAATACCAACCGATTAAAAGCATACCGCCGAAATAACCAGCGATTACCAGCATATCAATCCAGTGCATTCCCGCCGAAACTTGCACCGGTTCATGGGACGGGATCTCAGTCGTTTGCGAAAAGGAGACATTCGCCTCAGCCGCATCGGACAAAATCGACAATGCCATCAACCCCAAAAGGAACATAAAAAAGACGGCATGGCGTTGCATCATCGTAACTCCTCTTCTTTATACAAAATAGCATTGTCAATAAATGCATCAAAAGTCATGCGAATTCAGCTTAGTCCAGAGAGGATTGGGAAATTCATTGGCTTTTTTCTGTTGCATAAGCTTATAAAAAACAGGCCGTTATAATGCGATGAATTACCGGACAACATCAAATAACTATAAGTAAGAGTATGACTATTTGTTAACAGTTGTCAACGATTTTTAGGAACTAAATCAAAAATTTTATCAGTGAGCCCCAATACCTCGAAAAACTCGCTAATCTCCTTTAAAAATTAAGATATCCAAAATCCGACAAAATCCAACCAAGTTTTACGCTCATAGTCCTTTGTCAACTTCAAAAATCATATAAATGGTTTATTATACAGTAAGTTATGACATTTTTGTAGCGAACTACTTTTGACGTAGGCATCCATATAAAGGGAAAAATATAGATTTCATAGATTTATAACGTTGACAATTGTTAACAATATTATTATGATAACAAGAAATGTCAATCGCTAGATGTTCTTTGCAATATGATCACAATTATATGGATTTGAATTTCATTATAACGATGCAATTTTGTGAAAATTAGTGTTATAAAGATGAAGTTGATGCAGGAATGGGTTGTTGTTTTACTCCTGGTGGCGTCCTGTATTTGTTCGGCCGCTACGCCGCTGGCGATTCCCAATCCGAGTTACGAGACGGACATTTTGGCCTCGGGCACCTATA
>JAFGSU010000370.1 GCA_016934435.1 Candidatus Zhuqueibacterota bacterium
GGTGGGCGTCGTAATCGTCAAAGTCACCGAATACTTGCCGGGTTTTGTGTACATGATCAGTGGATTCTGTAAAGTGGAAGTCTGGCCGTCGCCGAAATCCCATTGCCAGGCGGTGGCGCCGAGGTTCGACATGTCTTCGAATTGTACGACGCCATAGGGCCAGACCATGGTGGGCGTGTCCCAGAACATGGCGGTCGAGCCGGCCGTCAGACCATCTTGATTGACGGTGAAGACTTTGCTATTGACGGTGATGGTGCCGTTCGGGTCATTGGGGCCCTCGGCGCTGTTCCAGTAGTTCAGCTCTGCATCCATCATAGTTGCATTGGCATTAAAGATGCCCCATCCGGCCGCCATAAAGTTATTGTCACGGAATACGGGGATCGTGCCGAATACACTCTGGTCGCCGACATAAACTGCATCCCATGGCGAGCCGTAAAAGGTATTACCAAGGATCTGAGTCGCTCCGGTCACCGAAAACGAGCCAAACCAGCCGCCGCTGAGATCGAGATCCTCCCAGGCATTGTTGGTGAAATCGCAGCTTTGGATAGTCAGGCTGCCTGCGGACGAAACTGCAGAGGACCTATGGTAAGCTTTTCGTCTTTCTAAACTATAAAATTTGAAGAGAAAAACCTGCCCTCCGCGGCCAGTAAAGATGATACTATCCTACCGGTACGCACTCCAGGAAATTTTTGACCGTTTTAGTTCAAAGAGTCTCGCCGTTTTTTCAGGCTTTGCTGAAGCTATGGATGCTCACAAAAAAAATAGGATCTTGCCCCCCGGGGGGCATGGAATTCTACGATCCCCGATGAATTCGTATGCTCACAGACATGTGTGATTGTAGTCACAAAATGTATAATCAAACATCAAAAAGCAAGGAATTTTTTAACTTATTGCGACCATGCTAAAATATATTAACTGCGCCAAAAACAGATGAACGGCCAGGAAGGGCAGCTTTTCCTTTACGACGCCGGCCACGTACGCCCAGAAGATAAAAAATCCGCCGATGACAAACCAGGCAATATAATTCTGTAACGGCACCCCTCCATTGTGCCAGGACCAGTATCCCAACTTTACCGCCGCCATTTCCAGCAACAAATCGAACAGGACCATAAAGGCGGCGGCGACGACGATGAACACACCCTTTTTATCAGCCCGCACCGCCAACCACCACTGGGCGGCCGCCATTGATCCCATAACGCTTATAAACCAGGCAAATCCGATGGCAACGGGCACATCGTCGATCTGCGGCCGCAAAACCGCTCCATACTGGTAACCGCCGAATATCGCACCGCTCTTAACGCCCAGCCATTCTATCATAAATCCGAGTACAATGACCCCCAACGTCCAGGCTAAAAAAACAAACAGGCGCGCATTCCCTTCCGTCCTCCCGGTCAAGGCGCTGCCTGTCTCAAATATCAGCCATACCGCCAGAAGGATGAGCAGAGGCGCTGCCATGAGTTCACGAATCCTTTGCAGCACATTCAGGGCCTGCCACAGTCCCCCGGCCAGCATGAAAAAATAGATGCCGATAATGAGATATCGCTTTCGTTTGTTATCCTGATTTTTCATCACAATCCTTTCATCGCAGGGGCACCGGCCGATCCTTCCAGAGAATATCGCCGAGCAGGTAGTAATAAAACGAACTCAATGCCACCGTAATGGTCAGCAGTATTCCGATGGGGTGCAGCAAAACGCTGAAAACAAGCGGTTGGCGATACTTTACGGCAACGATGGCGCGCAGCAGCACGTTAAGCGCGATGGCAATAGTTGCATAAATTAGAAAAGGCCGGTAAAAGATCAGGACATAGGGCATAAAAAAAGCGATCAACATAAAAGCGAGCAAAATGAAATAGGGCGCGACCTGAAAGTTCATCAAACCAAACGCATTCTTGGAGAATCCGTACCAGACTTCAAAGAAGGAATGATACATTCTGCCGAACACAGCGTCCTTACCGGATGTGGTCAATATTTTCAAGCCTAATTTTTTTGCCTTGCGGCTGATGGCGACGTCCTCGACGATCTGGTTTTTCACAGATGCATGCCCCCCCGACTTTTGGTAGCCCGAACGCGTAAAAGCGATCCACTGGCCGTTGGCGGCCGCCAGCGATGGATAACGGCTGTAATAGGTCTGCCACATCGGCAGGAAGCTGTAGACAAAGAGATCAAAAACCGGCACCACCAATTTTTCACCCCACGTTTTGGTGATCTGCTGCGGGAAGGCCGAGAACAGATGCAGGCCCAATTTTTCCATCCAGCCAACGGTGCGCGACACGGCGTCCGAAGCGTGATAATTATCGGCATCGGTAAAGAGCAATATATCTCCCTGAGCGGCCAGACTGAGCTGATGACAGGCCCAGTTTTTTCCCGTCCATCCTTTTGGCAGGCTTTCCCCACGCAGCAAACGAATGCGGTTATCTTTGGACATGAAATTTTCAACCACTGCAACTGTGCCATCGATGGAATGATCATCGAGGACGATGATCTCAAAATCAGCATAATCCTGTGCGCCGAGGCTGGCCAGACAGGTAGCTATGTTGTACTCTTCATTTCTGGCCGGCACCAGCAGCGATACTTTTTTCTTGGTGGTCGGCATAGGCCCCTTTTTGACCAGCGGCGCTGTAAAGGCGTTGTAAATGGTGACCGCTAAAACCATACCCAGAAACACATAAATAAAGAAGAAAATCGTCATATTGGTTCCTTCGTGCAGCATTACGGTTTGGTAACAATCGGAACGGCTATAAAGCCTTAATGGTGCGCACCGAAAGAAAATTCCTGCGCGCTTCTCGCTATGAACGGAAATCAACTATAAATGAATCGTGGCATTGACGTGCGCATCCGTTACAGGCTGTTGTTATACGATATGTCGAGATGAATTAATCAAAGTTCGATAATATTCAAAAGCATATGGCCTTCGAATACAGTAAGGATCTCGATAGAATCATTTTTGATCCTGTAAACTATGCGAAAATTTTTGTATATTAATTCCCGGATGTCTGGACGAGAGATTTCTGGGACCATTCTACCAATTTGAGGGCTGTTGATTAGAATTTCTGTTCGATCTATGATTTTCTGGATGAATAGCGTTGCGCGTTCGGGATTATTCTGGGCGATGTATCGCCTAATTTCTCTCAGTCTGGCAAGCGCTTCATCAGTCCACATTATTTTCATGGTCTATTGTTCGTCAGTGACTATTTCGGATAATTTGGCCATTACTTCTTCCGTTGTGAAAAGCCTACCTTTCTCTGCATCGTCAATACCACGATCGACAGACAGTAAAAATGATCTTCGGTAGACAAGTTCATCATACTCTTGAGGAGAGAGCAGGACTCCAGCCGGCCTGCCATTTTGAGTAATAATCAGGGGTTTGCCAGTCTCCTGAATACTTTTGAGCCATTTTGCGATTTTTGTTTTAAACTCGCCGATTGGAATTATATCATTTGCGACAGATAACACTTTCATAGATGGCTCCAAATTTAGGTTAATATTACAACCTAAATATAGCTCCATGTTATCATAATGTCAAGCAGAAACTGAATCGTATAACAGGCTGATAACAGCCAAACAATGTTCTTAGAATTTAAGACGGCGCCATTTTTCAAACCGCTCATTGATAGAGCGCGCGCCTGCTAATAATTCCGTACCGCGCTCATTTGCGGTTATTTTTTGCGCCAGAGAATCCAGCAATTGTTCGTGGTTCTTTTCCAGGGCTCTCAGGTCCGTAAGGAGTATGCTGTTTCCAATGGCTGAAAACATAAAAAAAACTTCCGGTCGTTGTTGGTCGAGAAATTCCGCCCTGATAGCCAACTGCATCACCTGTACGGGTACATTGATTTTGTTCAACAACCACAGGATTCCCGCTTTATATCCCAGCGGCCGCTGTTGCCATGGACTGAGCACGCCCTGGGGAAAAATACAAACTATACGTTGTGACGCTTGCGCCGGTTCGCTCAGTACGCTCAGGGTGTACTTTAATGATTGTCGTATTTTTGCCGGCGAGTCGGGATGAATGGAGTAGGCGCCCAGCAGACGGAAAAAACTGTTCTTCTGTAACTGTTCCTCCAGCATTAACAAAAAAGTCCGCCGCTGCCACAACTTTTTATTGAGCAGATAAATAAAAAATCCATCCCACCAGGTGCTGTGGTTGGGCAGGAGCAGCAACGGTCGGTTGGCATCCAGCTCAGGCGCCGGACCCATGAGACGGATGGAATAAAATTGCTTTTTGAAAAGCCGGTAAACATAGGGTTTGAATAAAGCATCGGCGTATTTAGTATGTCGCGCGGGTATCATCGATTTTACCACTAGTCCTGATTGGTGATTCTGAAAATATCTCTTAATTAACAAACCGACCCGGCAATATCTCATGTATAACCGTTTATATCATGCCGGAGTATCATGTGCATTTTTGAAATAAATTTTTCCAGGCCAGGGATTAGTCGACCGAGTTGTAGAAAAGGAATCCCACCGGGTCAGGAGTCGGCAACCGACCTTCGTCGGCGTATTTTCTCGCGCAGCAGGATGGCCACCTTTTGCCAGGTCGGCACATAAACCCGCCCCTGAAAAGGATCATAGCCGCGCTGTTCGAGTCTGTACAAAATCGATTGATAGATTTTGCCGGCGGAATAAATGGCAAATTGCGATGCCGGCGTCAACATGGGAATCCCGGTGGCGGCCCGGGCAAAATAGTCGTGCGCCCGCTGCGCCTGGAATTCGATCAATCGTTTCAACTCGGGAGTCAGGCGCTCTTCCGATATATCCGCTTCACGCACCTCAAAGCGTTGCATCTCATCTTCGGGGAAATAGATGCGGCCCATGTTCTTATCCTCCTGGATGTCGCGTAAAATATTGGTCAACTGCATGGCGATCCCCAGTTTTTCAGCATAATGAAAGGCACGGTCGTCGTTATACCCGAGGATATGCGTCATCATCAATCCCACTACGCCTGCGACCCGATAACAAAACACATACAGCTGCTCAAAAGTATTGAATCTTTTAAAGCAGATATCCATTTCCACGCCGTTGAGTAAATCCAGAGGATACTCAATCGGGATGGCAAATTTTTTGGCAATGACCATAAATGGTTTGATGACCGCATGCTCCGATTCTCCCGCCTGGTAGGCTGTTGTGAGTTCTTTTCGCAGACAGGCCACCTCCTGCAGGAGCTGATCCCTGCTGCGGCCTCGCGGCAGATCGATGAGGTTGTCCGCATGACGGCAGAAATGATAGAGGGCATAAGCAGCCCAGCGGCGATTCGGCGGCAGGAATCGCGCGGAAAAATAGAAACTTTTGGCATGGTGTTTTGTTACCATTCTGGCGTAATCAAAGGCTGCTTTTACATGTTTTTCGCACCAGTATTTTTGCATAAATACTACCTTTGCTCCATTTTCATATCATTTAAAATAACGCGTTCGGTTGTTTCGGCGGTCAGAAAAACGCCCGGCAATCCTGCGCCGGGGTGCGTGCTGGCGCCCACCACATACAGGTTGCCGATGTCTTCGCTGCGATTGTGCGGCCTGAAGATGGCGGTCTGCAGCAAATGGGGTTCCACACCCCAGGCGCTGCCGTAGCAGGCGTTCTGTTTTTTTTCAAAAGACAGGGGCGTAAAGATTTCCATTACTTCAATATTTTGCCGCAACTGTTCCAGGCCGAACGAGTGCTGCAAAAAGTCGATCACCTTTTCCGCGAACGGCTCGGCCAGTTGCGTCCAATCCTGCCCGCCCTGCAAATTGGGCACAGGAATAAGCACATAGAGGCTCTCGCATCCGGGAGGCGCCATTTGAGCTTCCGTTCGCGTCGGCGCATGCAGATACATGGAAAAATCGTCCGCCAGCACTTTGTTTTTGAAAATATCATAGATCAAGCCACGATAGCGATGCGAAAGAATCAAAGTATGATGGAGCAATTGCGGATACTGCCGCTTCAGGCCAAGGAAAATAATAAAGGCACTCATGGAGTAGTCCAGGCGCTCGAGGCGTTTGTTATGCCATTTCTGGCGGTTTTGCGGATTGATCAGGTCCCGATAGGTATGGATAAAATCGGCATTGGAGACGACCAGATCGGCCGGCATCATGCCCTGCCTTGTGCGCACGGCAACGGCGCGGCCATCCCGAACGATAATTTCTTCCGCCGGCGTATCGGTGAGGAGGCGGCCCCCCTGGCGCAAAAAAAGCTTTTCCAGAGCCTGCACCAGACTGTACATGCCGCCGCGGCTATAGAGGACGCCGCCGATTTTCTCCAGATACGGAATCATCTGATAAACGGCCGGAGCGCGGAAAGGATTGCCGCCGATGAAAAGCGGATGAAAAGAAAAAGCGAAGCGATGGCGAAAGTCCTTGAAATATCGCCCGGCAAAATAGTAAGCCGGCCAGAGGGCGCCCAGTTTCAACGCCCGCGGCATAAACGAGAGCATGGTGCCCCAATCGAAAAACGGCTTGCTGCCCATGCCTTCCACGATGACAGCCTCATAGATTTTTTTCGATACTTTCATAAAATCATCATAGCGCGCTGCATCCTTGGGATTGAACCGCGCCATCTGTTCCTTCATCCGATCGGTATCAAAAGTATAATCCAGATAAGTATGATCGTGATAATAAATTCGATAAAAAGGATCCAGAGGCACCAGCTCGATAAAATCCTCCAATCGCGCCCCAGCCTGCTGAAACACCGCGCGAATAATATCCGGCGCCGTAATTAGGGAGGGTCCCATGTCGAAGGTATAGCCTTTTTTGTGCAAAGGATAGGCATGACCGCCGACGCGAGGATTTTTCTCGACTAGGCTGACGGCAAATCCGCGCGACTGCAGACGATTGGCAATGGCCAGGCCGCCCAATCCGGCGCCCACTACCACGACGCGCTTTTTTTCATCCATCTTACTGTTTTTCATTTTAATATCTCTCATCATTTCTATTGCCTAACAATCATTTTTTTTTATGCGCCGATTCTCAATGCGTGGAAAAAACATACACTGGGCTCAGCCAAATTGTGCAATAATCGGCGCAGAAAATGGATCCCAATTTCGGTGTTACCCTGCGAACTGAACTCTAAATGTTCTACCCACAGAGTTACTGAATTAACCGGTAGGCACCGCATCGACGTGGATCAAGCGCCGCCCACAGGCTGAACGTTTTACCCTGTTGATCCCGAGTTGATGGTCTAATGATGAACCAGGGAATCCAACAGTAACTCGGCAGCCATTTTCCCGGATAACAGCACCAGCGGTACGCCGCCGCCGGGATGGCTGGAGCCGCCGGCGAAATAGAGTCCACGAATGTTGCGGCTGCGATTACCCGGCCGGCGGAAAGCCGTGCTGCGCGAATTGCTGGAGATGCCATATATACTGCCGCGATTGCTGCCATACAACGTCTGAAAATCCAGCGGTGTCAGCACACGCTCACAGGCCACTCTCGAAGCCACGTCGAAACCATGCTGCAGCAGAATCCTGAAAACGCTGGTTCGCAGCATTTGCACCGCCGTAGGCCAATCCTGATTCGGCGCAAGATAAGGCGCATTGACCAGGACAAACCAATTCTCACAGCCCGGGGGAGCGTCGGAAGCATCGGCCCTGCTGGTAATGGCTATGTAGACGGTCGGGTCCGACGGCACCTGCTTGTCGATAAAAATCTCTTTAAATTCGCCGGTATAATCGCTGCAAAAAAAGATATTATGATGCCGCAGTTCCGGATACGTGTTTTTTATCCCCCAGAGAAAGATGACGCCCGAAAGCGATGGTTCCAGTTTTGTCATTCGCCGCTCGAGGGATTTTTCCACATCCAGTAAATCTGTGTGCGCCGTAACGACATCGGCATTACAAACCACATGGGTTGCCGGCCGATTTTCTCCATCTGCTCTCACGCCGGTAATTTTGCCGCCGTCGTGCAGTATTTTTTCCACCTTGACGCCGGTTTCAATAGTCACGCCCAGTCTTTTAGCCAGACCCGTTAGAGCATCCACCATTCGATACATGCCGCCGGTGATATAGAATCCGCCAAAGCCGTATTCCACATAGGGAATAATGTTTAAGGTTGCCGGAGCCTGAGAGGGATTGGAGCCGTTGTAGGTGGCGTAACGGTCGAACAGCTGCACCATACGCTGATCGTGAAAAAATCGCGCCACGCCTTGATGTACCGTGCGAAACGGATCAATGGCCGGCAGAGAGAACAGCGTACGAAGATGACGCCATCGTAGAATCCTGCGCCATTCATGTATCGGTGTAAAAAGAAATACCGGAGCGGTCAGGTCGTAAATACGGCGGCTGTAATCCATAAAACGCTGGAATCCAGTGGCATCCACCGGCGACAGTCGCGTGACGGCCGCGATCATCTCCTCCATCTGACTGCTGGCATCAAAGACGACGCCATCCGGGAAAAAATATCGGCACATGGGTTCCAGCGGGATCAACGGCAGATCAATCCCACGATCCGATCCGGCAGCGGTAAGCAGGTCATCCAAAACAAATGGCATGGTCATCAACGAAGGACCGGTATCAAATCGATAGCCGTTCATGCGGTGTTCGTTCATCTTGCCGCCTAACGTTTCATTCTGTTCCAGCAATGTAACAGATAATCCATGACGCGCCAAATGGATGGCGCTGCTCAAGCCGCCCAATCCTCCCCCGACGATGATGATGTTATTTAGCCCTGACAAGTTTTATCCTTTCGTAGATAATCGTCGTCAACAGTATGAGGCTATAGCCGTAAATAAAATCCTCCATGGGAATGGTAATCAATTTCAAACCGAGCTGGTATTGTGTATGATATAAAACCACCGGCCTTGCGGTCAGATATCCATTAAAAACAGCCATCAAACCCCCGATGATGACAATGTAGCGAAAGATATTGATATTGAAAAATACGTACGTCCTCATCCAATGATCCAATTTGATCACCAGCGCAAAAATGAGCATGGTCAAACCGGTATATTCTTTGCCCAGCATAAAAAATACTAACCCTGTAGCCACAAAAAGTAGATAACAATAGTAAAAATTTTCATTTATGTTTCTCGGTTGCGTTCGATAATAGTACTGCAGCACCTGCCATATAAATAACGACGAAAACGGCACGGTAATAAAAAAAAGCCACTCCCCCGGAGGCAAATGCAAAAGAGAAAAATCGAGGGTATATTCGCTGTTAAACCACCAATGTCTGCCTGTAACCCCGATATCCCAGATCAGAAAGGGAAAAGCCGCCATCAGAATGGCGGTAAAAGCCGAAGGCCATTGTCGTACAAACCGCACCTTGCGATCAAAACTTAACGATAATGGACCCAGGATAACCAGAAGGTTGAATAACAAATATTCAAAATGATTCATCGATATCCATTGCCGATTTGATTTTTAATAGAATTTCCTGTTCTTCCGGAGTCGTTTCCACCTTTTCTTCAATAAAATTGATAACATTGCCCACCATTTCCGCATCATAACCAGAATAGGCTTCCGGCAGCAAGCGTAATATGGTTTTAAAATGACGCTTTGCGTCTTCACTGCGATTAAAAAAGAACGGCAGAAAATAGCAGGTTGATCCGTGAATAAACAGAGACTCGATGTCATCCGGACGCTTTGCCAGTCCCTGATCCATCAAATAGAGCCCGTGCTGCGTCTTGCTATACTTGTCATGTGGAAAAAACGCATGCTTTCCTCTCAGCGCTTCCAGGGCGCCGATGTATGTGAGGGCTCGCCCTTCCAGGTCCGGGTGTTCCGCCATGAGGTCGCGAAAAGCCTGGATCGCCGGTTTAATATGCTTTTTGTCGGATACACTGGCGTAAAAAAGCTGCCTCCCGTCATCAAGAAGGTCCTCGCCTCTTTCCGTGGCTGCAGACACGGTGCTCCAGATAATCAACAAAAGGATGATGATTTGCTTCATAAAGCTCCTCTCACATTGAAAAATAATTATTCTATTGACATAAAACAATAATAAATTTCATTTTTTGCCAGATAAATGGCTAACACCGATTCGGTGCCTACAGGTTTAATAGGCAATCCTGTATGTGGCACCTTGTCTTTTTTTATTCGCCAGTAAAAACCCCATTTTGGGATCAAAGAGAGTGGGCCACCGGCAAAAAAACCCGTCTTTATTCAACAAAATGGTATTGATTGACCGATAAAAGTTGATGAATTTAAAATTATTATAACCATTTGATGATAGAAAAAATTTCCGAGCTGTGAAAAAAACAGGCTGAAGAAGGGGGCTGGTGGGAAAAACCGGTGCGCGCGATCGATTATCCGATGATCCCGCATCGGGTGCGGGACCTTTCGCATCCCGGTTCACGGCAATAGTCATCGTTTTAAGCAAAAAACAGCGATGCCGTGTTCACTGAAGATGATTGCATGACGAGGGGAGCATGGCAAAAGTGCCCGTATCTCTGGAAGGACATAAAAAGAATGTTATTGCGAGTGGAGTAGGATAACTAAGGACACAATACAACGATGTCATCGCGAGTTGTGTTGAGGATCTCTCGTTATTTCAATATTAACAAAAAAGGATGTCACCGCGAGCGGAGCTATTGGATAATCCTATCATCGATGGACTGCGTTGGAGCGTGGCGGTCTCCGCTGTTATTAGAAGCGGAGGGGGTTATTCATAAATGGAAATCCATCCGTGGATGGATTTGAGTTGTCTACGGCCGGCTGCCGGCGATACGAATCCCCCAACGCCCGGGTCATTCCTCGCGAGGATGGCGGAAGGAATCACGATCGACCCGTATCTCCTTTTCGATAGCGGCCTCATTGTTGTTCTTTGCATGATCTAGGGAGTCTTCAATCATGGCCGCAAGCGCTTTTTTCTCTTTAATGGCTTCCTGCCACTGCAGCCATTTCTTCTTTTCCAGTTCCTGGAACTGTTCCGCTAACAGCCTATCCTGTTCTTCCAATAGTTTTTTTAATTCGAAATTCACTTCAACGACCAGACCGCTGTCGGCTTTAAAATACAAAAAATCGGAAGGAATATTTTTGTTCTTTTTAATCAGAATGGAAATTTTTTGCAGTTTATTCTCGACCTCATGCATTTTCTTCAAACGCTCCGCTAACTCTTCCTGGCTTATGTCATAGGCCGGTTTGGTTGTTTTCTCGGGCTTGACGATGATGGAGCGTTTTTCATACGAGCTCGGGTAATCCATTTGCATCGGCGGTAATACTTCTGTGTCCGGTCTGAGAGTGAAAATATTCATGGCCTCTTTCGAGGAGATCATGGAATCGCGTATACTTAAATTGAGAATATCGGCGGCAATTTTTTCGATTTCCTCCGGCTTAATCTCTCTGGCCTCAGCTTTTTTGACAAAATCGAGGTAATTCTTTTGCAGGTTTTCCTTGGAAGAGTCGGTGCGGACCGCGGCAAATAGTTTTTCACCGAGAGATTCAAGAGTTGGACGCAATACATTTTTTTTGGTAGTTTTGTCGCTGACAAGCAGGAAAAAAATGGCGCTGGAAACAACCACCACCAGCAGCCCTGCGGCAAGTTTGCGCAAAAACAACATGAATGATAGCTCCAGAAAATATGTTAGAAGCGAAAAAAGATATTTCAAAATTCTGAGTTAACCGGCGATCAGGGTGTATGATGCGCCCCCTCATAAAATTGACAGTAGAACCTGTGGATATCTAATCCGTACTATTCCGATGGCGAATAATTTTTGAGTTACAGGGCGGCTTTTTATTATCAGACTATATTTAAGGCAAAAAGGTTTCATTTTTTTTGAAATTTATTAAATATTTCGAGTCCGGTGGGCAACCACTTATTCGGTATCAAAGGGTTATTCAGCTATCCTCTGGGTGGCAGATGTTAAATCCACAGGTCAACAAAGAATTGGGGACATCGAAAGCGCTCACGTAAGATGTCAGATCGTACTGTGCATGAATACCTGATAATATCTCAAAAGAACACAGAACAGCAGGGCGGGAAAGGATTGTGCAATCCTTTTAGCATGCGATAACATCATCTGCGCGATACTCTGTGAGCCTTTGATGGTTGGAACGATCACCGAGAGCGAACGTTTTTTAATGGAAATATTCAGGACATTGTCCGCATCCACGGGTTCGCCATCCACGTGAAACGGGCCCGGTTTTTGTCTCAATATTTGCAGAGAGGTCGTTTGATAGCGTTCGTATTCCCTCACCTTGTCAATTTTACCGGTAAATAATTTGGGAAGGTGATAAACGGCGCGCCATGTATTAATGCGATGGATGATGCAGATATCCAGCAGGCCATCATCCGGTTCGGCTTTGGGTGCAATAAACACGCCATTGCCCCATTGTTTGGTATTGGCGATAGTAACCAAAAGCGCCCGGACGGTGATGGTCCTGTCATCAAATTTAAGCGTGAATAACTCCGGCCGATAGAAAAAGAATTCGCGGACGCCGATATAAAAATAAGGGAGCGGACCGCGCAGGCTGCGATCGTCGAACAGCTTACCAATGAGCGCGTCAAAGCCGATGCCGGTGACGACAAAAAAGTTGCGATTCTCAATCTGCCCGGCGTCGATCACGCGAACGGTTCCATCCAGTAACACACGGGTCGCCCGGCGTACGGAAACAGGTATGGATAAACCACGCGCCAGCCCATTGCCGGAGCCTATCGGAATAATGCCCAGGGCACAGGATGTACATAAAAGCCCGGAAGCAACTTCGTTGGCGGTGCCATCGCCGCCCACGGCCACAACAGCATCATACCCCTGTGCAGCGGCCTGGGCTGACAATTCACGCGCATGACCCCGGTGTTGGGTCTCCACAAAATCGTATGAAAAAGGCGCTTCGTGAAGAGTGAATTCTATTAACTTGCGAATGATGAGCGGATTGCGCATCAATCCGGATCTGGGATTGTAGATGAACTTAACTTTTTTCAGTGCAAGCATTTCCCCGATTACTCTCTTTCTAAAACGGTCTGTAAACTCGCCAAAAATTTATCCGCTCCGACAAAACCTATCTCTCGCAAATCCTTAACCTCATCTCCCTGATCGTTCAGAAAGACAAGCGTGGGCAGGCCGCTCACCTGAAATCGCTCCATGAAAGCACGCGTCGTGGCGTCGGGTTTGGTGCAGTCCACTTTGATGAGTGTGAACGATGAAAAAGCTTCGACCACTCTGGCATCGCTAAATGTTTCACTTTCTAGCTGTTTGCAGGGCGCACACCAATCGGCATAGAAATCTATGAAAATCGGCTTATCCAACGCGGTTATTTCTTCCACTGTCTGATTGGAATAGTGCAACCAGGGCAGATACGTCGGTTTTGACTGTATCGCAGCGTGCGTCAGCCATGCCGCCGAAACGACCAGTAATATTCCGACGATCCACCGGAACCGTTTAAATCCCCGGCTATATTCGCCCGAGTGATCGAGGAAACCTAAAAGCAAGCCGCCGACGATGCCGAGAATGCCGAGTAAAAAATGAAGTTTGTTATAGATGCGTTCTATTTGTGGAATAATAAAATACAGCGCCACCGCTATGAGCAGAAAACCGAACACTTTTTTAACCCAGACCATCCACATCCCGGACTGCGGCAGGCGGTTCAATAATCCGGAAAAAGTAGCCAGTAACAGGTACGGCAAACCGAGCCCCAGACCCATGACGAAAAACAGCAAACCGCCTTTGAATACCAGACCCAATTTAGCCACCAAACCCACCAATCCGATGATGATGCCCGCCGCGCAGGGCGCAATGATCACGCCCACCGTCAGACCCATGATCAGGGCGCCGATAATGCCTTCACGGCTGCGCCCCAATTTAGTCAGCAAAGCCGACGGCACGGTGATCTCAAAGGCGCCGAACATACTCGCCGCCATCAGCAGAATAATGGAAGCGATGACTACCACAAACCACGGACTCTGGAATAAAAATCCCCACTGTTTGCCGGCCATGGCCGACACGATCCCCAGCAAGGCAAAGGAGATCGCGATGCCAGTGAGATAAAACAGCGCCTTGATGAAATTGGCGCCGCGGCTCCGGCTGCTCTGGCCGCCGAAATAACTGACCGTCAGCGGAATGACCGGATAGACGCACGGGGTGAGATTGAGCGCCAGCCCCACCAGGAAAAATGCAAAGACCGCATAGATAATCCCCTGTTCCAGGACGCGCATGGCCCGACGCTCATCTTCCGTAAATGACAGTTCCGGTTGCCCCGGCTGTGCATCCTGAAAAATCTCGCCATGTTTCTCAGACACAATCGTCCCGGCGGGTACGATGGTGATGCGGGTCTCAATCGGCGCCTCTCCCGGGGCATAAC
>JAFGSU010000371.1 GCA_016934435.1 Candidatus Zhuqueibacterota bacterium
AATATCCGCGAATTGAAGAATATCATTGAGCGGGCCGTAATTATGGAGAATGATCCAACCGTCATCAACGCCCTCATCCATCACCATCATACCCCGTGTGCTTCGCAGACCCCCCCCGCAACCCAGCGACTGGATGCTATGGAAAAAGAGCATATTCGCCAGGTATTGCAGCAAACCAATTATAACAAAAGCGCTGCGGCCCAGCGCCTGGGAATCGCACGCAAAACACTGCGCGAAAAAATGACAAAATATCAGCTGTAGGCATGGTACATTTGGTGCCATTCCCGGGGGAAACGTACCACTCGAACGGCAATCCTTACGATATGGCGCTATCTATAACCTATTATAAAATAATATCATAAAACTAATATAAAATTATGGCATACCAGTTGCTATACCTATGGTAGCGACTGTTGTAAATTTGAAAACGATTAATCTGGAGGAAACATGAAAAGAATAGCATTATTTGTTGCGGTTGCCCTGCTGGTCGTAGTAGTTGGGATAAGCGGGGCAGTGACACCCGGTCCGACCCCGGAAAAAGTGTTGAATAAGGATGTGGCCAAGCTCGTTGCTGCTCTGAATAACGATAATCTGGAAAAGCGCGCAGCGGCTGCGGAGAAATTAGGCGAAAAGTGTTGTAAGGACGCCGTACCGTATCTGGTAAAGATGATGAAAGAAGATCAAGTGTCCAGTGCGCGTATTGTCGCCGCTAATGCTCTGGCAAAAATTGGTGATTACAGCGTGATTCCCGCCATGGTCGAACAAGCTAAACAGGATAAAAACAAAACCGTTCGTTATGCTTTGGGTGCCATCGCAAAACAGATGGCCCAGAACAAGGAAGAATCCTCAAGCTGACAGGAACGAACTTTTCCTCCTCCCAAAAACCAGTATTGGTTCGACTTTTCGCTGGTGAGAGGCCCCGCATGAACAGATGTCATGTCGGGGCCTTGTCATTTTAGTTAACAGATTGTTCGAGGCTGATCCCAAAGGATCGAATCATCCTAAATAAAGAGAAATTACTTTAGATTGCCGCGAACCACGCGGATTTTCCGGCAGCGCTCGTTCGCTTCTAAGGACACAATACAACGATGTCATCGCGAGTTGTGTATGGCAAAACTTCCATTATTCCCGAAAGGACAAGAAAAAGAATGTCATTGCGAACGGAGGAACAGGGTATGAAAAAGGGCAGCAGCCGCCGTGGAGTGAAGCAATCCCCGCCATGTCCTTATAAGCGGAGAACACAGATGCGAAAAAGGCCGGCGTCTGCCGTGGAGCGTGGCGATCTCCGCTGAAAGGGCATTGGACGGAGATAGTCACCTTATAGCGGAGATTGCTTCGTTCCAACGCAGTTATGATGGTAAAGGATAAAACTATTCCTCCACTCGCAATGACATTCTTTTTTATGTTCTTGCGTGAATAATGGCACTTTTGCCATACCCAACTCGCAATGACGCATTTGAAAATCCTCGAGGCGCTTTAACCGCTGTTACTTGACTTTTTTAGCCGCGCGATAGCAGTACGTACAGAGGAGTGCAAAAGCTGCCAGGGCCAGTAGCTGGCCGGCATGGCTTTCGCCCCAGTGCTCGGTGATGATGGGTGCGACAAAGGATATTTTCTCAAAGTTAAAATATTTCAGAAACGCCGAAAACACACCCATAATTGCTCCCCCGGCGATGAATCCGGATGCAATCAGGGTGCCTTTTTCGCGGCGTTTATTATTCAGCTTCTCATCCCCGGAAGCGGTCGATACCAGGTGCGCGATGATGCCGCCAACCAGCAACGGCGTATTCAGTTCCAGCGGAATGTACATACCCAGCGCAAAAGCCAGGGGCGGCACGCCGATCATCTGCAGCACGGCGGCAAAAATAGCGCCCACCGCATACAGCATCCATGGCGCCGGTTGATTGGACATCAATGGTTTAATCACCGCCGCCATGGCATTGGCTTGCGGCGCTACCAGAGCGTCAGGTCCTACAAACCCGTAGGTCTCGTTCAGGATCATGATGACAAATCCGACGGAAGCGGCGGCAACGATGGTACCGAGCATCTTGGAATACTGCTGTTTTATCGGAGTGGTGCCGAGCCAGTATCCAATTTTGAGATCGGTGATGAATCCACCCGCCATGGCAAGTGCGGTACAAACGACGCCGCCTATGATCAGCGCCGAAACCATGCCCATGGTACCGCTCATACCAATTTTTACCAGTATCAACGACGACAGGATCAGAGTCATCAGCGTCATACCGGAAACAGGATTGGTGCCGACGATGGCAATGGCTCGCGCCGCAACCGTGGTGAACAGGAAAGAGATGATCAGCACAATCAGCAGGCCGACCACGGCGTACATCCAGTTATTGACGACGCCGAACTGGAAAAATAACAGGATCAATACCGCCAGAATGATGATGAGCAATACGATCAATCCCATGGGTAAATCTTTAGCGGTGCGAACCTGTGATTTTTCGGCGCCAACCTTGCCGCCGACAATTTCCGTCCAGGCCAGTTTCATGGCGCCGCCGATAATTTTTGACGATCGGATGATACCAATGATGCCGGCACAGGCGATGCCGCCGATACCGATATGGCGCACATAAGCGAAAAAGATTTGTTCCGCCGTCATGTCGCTAATGAGCGTGGTAGCGGTACTGCCCACGATCACGGTCAGATGCTGGCCGAAATAATGAATAGCCGGGACGAATACCAGCCAGGAGACGAATGAACCGGCGCAGATGATGGCCGCGTATTTGAGCCCTACGATATATCCCAATCCCATGACCGCGGCCCCGACATTCAGGCGAAGGACGATTTTCCATTTGTCAGCGATACCGGCCAGGAAAGGCACGGCGCGACTCTCGAACACCTCGCCCCACCATTTAAAAGTACCGATGATGAAATCATAAAGACCGCCTATGGCCATGGCTTTTAGCAGCACACGCGCCTGTTCACCCCCCGCTTCGCCGGCAACTAAAATTTCCGTAGTCGCTGTGGCCTCGGGAAACGGGAATTGACCATGCATCTCCTGAACAAAATACTTGCGAAAGGGGATGAGAAAAAGAATCCCCAGAAAACCGCCAAAAAGGGATGCCAGGAAAATCTGATAGAACTTGGCATCCAGTTCCAGAATATAGATGGCAGGTATGGTGAAAATCGCGCCGGCGACAATCAGTCCCGATGCCGCACCGATGGATTGAATGATGACATTCTCCGACAAGGCATTTTTACGCTTCATGAAAGCAGAAGCCCCCACTGCCAGTATGGCGATGGGGATGGCGGCCTCAAAAACCTGCCCGATCTTTAATCCCAGATAAGCAGCCGCCATCGAAAAAAGGGCGGCATAAACGAGCCCCCATATTAATGAGTAACGCGTTAATTCCGGTAACGATTTATCGACCGGCACAACAGGATAATAGACTTCCCCCTCCTTCAGCGGCCGATAAGCATTTTCCGGTAACGAGGTTTTGCTTGGTTCCATGTTCTCTCCTGCATCTCTGGTTCAGGATAGCGATTGTGTAACATCACGACTGCGCGCATCTCCGTTTACAGACCGGTCCGCGCGACGTTGATCTGCCGTCCCAGATGGCGGATGACGACGCGGAGCCGGCGCACAAAGTTTCCGAAAATATAGTGATCAAAGCCTAATTATGCAAGGATAAAGTAGGGTGGTTCGGAACTCCCCCCAAAGCGGTTATGGCAAGTGCAAAAAGAATGAAAACGATTGCATTTTATCCAGGCATATCCTATTTTAATAAAGGAGTCAATCCAAAATAAACGAATCATCCGTCGACAGGGAGATCTGTGGAGGGAACGATAAAAATCTGTCCTTTGCCTGACAGACACGGTTTGGCGGATAAGGTCGGATTTCTGAAATCCTAACGAGCGAGGAAAAGATGCGACGATGTGTATGTCTGCTGTTTTGCTTTGTAGTCGCGCCGCTGTGGGCGCAAAATAATGTGTTCGACCTTCGGCCGGCCGAATTCAATGAGGATGGTAAAGTTACCTATCAAAATTTCATCTATTCGCGCTATTTAGCCGACGGCAAAATATTCCTGAACGCCGTACATATCCGCATCCCGCCGGACGATTACCGGGAATTCGCCCTCGGTGCCGGCTATAACGCCGTAACGGTGCATGGTTTTCGTGGCTATATCGCAGGAAATGTGTCTTTAGCGTCGGATGACACGTATTTCGAACCCGCCATCCTGACGGTGGGAGGAAACAACAGACTGTACGGATTTCTCTATCTGACCTATTACGTGCCCCTCGGCGGCAAAGGTATCAATCAATGGCTTTTGGATCCCTTTGAGCTGCAATATACCATCACAGGCCCCCTGGCCGTCGGTTTCAGCAGTTATTATTATAAACCTGAGGGAGCGCCTTCGTCAAACAAAATCGGCGGCAAGCTGAGTTATGCCTATCGCTACGGATCCTTCGACCTGGCCATTCGTCAGGTTAACATGGACCGCGGTATCGAGTTTCAATTTCGAACCCTTGTCGTGTTCTGATCTTCTTCCAATTTCGGACGAAAAAATTCTCCGCCGTTCACCGCTGTTTTGTTTCTGAACACGGATGATTGTAATTACCTTGTCTCGGAAAGCTGGTATCAACCTGCAGCGGGCTTTGGGGTAAATAAGGACCTGGATTAAGACTCGACACAATCTGACAAATAAAAATCCCCGACCCATGCGGATCGGGGATTTTACGTCTGTGAAAATTTATATTTTGACGACGTTTTCTGCTTGTGGACCTTTTTGGCCTTGGGTGACCTCGAACTGTACATGATCACCCTCGTTCAGTGTCTTGTAGCCCGTGCCCTGAATGGCGTTGAAATGAACGAATACATCACCGCCTTTTTCCCTGGTGATAAATCCATAACCCTTAGAGCTATTGAACCACTTGACAATTCCTGTTTCCATTGTGAAAACCCTTGCTTTAAAAATGTAACACCTCTGTACAATTCTTTTCATCCCGCCATGTACAAAAAAAATCGCGAGAATGGTTTATTTTTACCATTTTCGCGATTGACTTACACCTTTTAAGGTTTTTTTGCAAACATAGAAAAGATGGTAAAAAACTGTACCTTAACTTGAGCTTTAATCTATACAAATAATTTGTAAAAAACAATGAAAATATTAAAAATTTTAAAAAATTTTGCCTGATTGCATAATGGTCCCCTAATTTAGTAATCCGCGAACTGAACTGGCGATATGCCACCCGCGGGGTTACCTCATTGACCTGTAGATATCAAATCAATGTTGTCGACACATGTCGTTTACCAGTGTGCGAGGCCCGCTCCACTACAGGCCGGCAATTCCTTCCAGTCTTATAATATTTCTCTTGATTTTTGCCGGTATATTCTTTTTATTAGTTAAACAACAGGGGCGCAGATGAATGGGCATTCATGGGCAAAAAAATCAAAGGTTTTTCCTCTTGTGCCGATGGGGTTACGTCCTGTCGAACATAGAAATATAACACCGATTCGGTGCCCAC
>JAFGSU010000032.1 GCA_016934435.1 Candidatus Zhuqueibacterota bacterium
GCTATCAGGTTGCGGTGAAAAAAATCGGCAACGCCGGCCACGAGGTGCGGGCGGCGATGAACAGTTTCTACGCCAGACGCTCGAGATGGCGCGGCTGGGTGGAAGGGACCGTCAACTGGTCGATAGAAAATAACGACATTATAATTCTGGTGGACAAACTGGCGCACCGCTGCTACGTCTATGAAAACGGCATCCGGCTGGCCGAGTACCCGATTGAACTCGGTCCCCATTGGCTCGGCCATAAGCGGCAAATGGGAGACGGCGCGACGCCGGAAGGCCGCTATTACATCCGCAAGAAAAAAAGCGACAAACAAACCGTGTATTATAAAGCCCTGGAAATCGATTATCCCAATCCGGAAGACGAAGCCCTGTTTTACGCCGCCCAGCAGCGCGGCGCCATTTCCAGACACGCCCGGATCGGCGGTCTGATTGAAATTCACGGAGAAGGCGGAAGGGGCGCAAACTGGACGGCCGGCTGTGTGGCCCTGCGCAATCAGGATATGGATAGCCTGTTCGTGCTGGCAAAGATCGGCACACCGGTCACCATTGTCGGTTCCATGCGGGGGATCGACATTCAACCAGCCACCAACGCACCCGTCACGCTCGGCGCCCAATAAAATGATATGAAACGCGCGTTTAGAAATAAAACCAGATCCAAGAAACGCCTGCAGCGCCTGGTTGCAGATGCGGTGGAAGAAGCCATTGATTACAACCCGGAAAATACCGACAAAAAAATCGGCCGGGCCCTGTTTTCGGGATTGTTCTTCGGCCTGCTCATTGCATTCATCTGTTTTATCTATTCGCCCACGCTGCGCGATTATGTGTACTGGGTCCTGCCGGAAACCCATACGACGCTCATTGACAAAAATGCCGATACGGGACGATTTCAGCGGGAAATTCGCAGAGTCGAACGTCGCATCGCCACGCTGAAAAAAAGACTGGCCGCCTTGATTCCCAAAAAGTCTTATATCATTGTAGACACCTCCGGCAATCATATCATCGTAATGAGGGGCAAGAGACTGGTGCATAAAGGCGTATGTTCCACCGGCAGCTATGTTTTGTTGCGCGCCTCGAATAATCGCCAATGGATTTTTCGCACCCCGCGCGGACAGTTCAAGGTGCTGAGTAAATTGTACGCGCCGGTATGGTACATGCCCGACTGGGCGTTTGTCGAGGAGGGCCGCCCCATACCGCCGCGCGATTCGCCGAAGCGGTTCGAGCCCGGTGTGCTCGGCGAATACGCCCTGTCCATCGGCAGAGGGTATCTGATTCACGGCACGCTTTACAAACGCATGCTCGGCATGCCCGTCACTCATGGATGCGTGCGCGTGGGCGATGAAGACCTGAAAATTGTCTGGAAGAATTCAATGTTCGGCACCAAGGTGTTGATCTATTAACCGGCCGAAACTGGTATTGAAGAAATCATGTCGCGACGCAAAAAGAAAATAAATCTCCTGCCGTTTTTCAGGAACAGGCGACCGGCGCAGATTGTTTTTATCATCTTTTTCCTCCTGCCCGTCCTGCTGGTATCGATACTGCTGATTTTTCTGCCCGTTTACGAACAGATGAAGGAGCAATCTCTGGAAATAAAAAGCGGCGATCAGAAAAAATCGGGTTTGCTGGCGTCATCGGAAAAACTGGCCGCGCAAATGTCGAGCCTGCAGGTGGAGGAGGCGTATTTAAAATCGCTGTATGCCCTGCGAAGAAAAGATTCTATTATGCTGTCCATCGATCTGCACGACAGCCTGCTTTCCATTCTCATCAAGGGGATACCGGCGCGACAATGCACTATCAAAGAATACCGCATGAGCCATGCCATCCCTCACATAGCTGCGCGCGATACCATGCATTCCTGGCTCTACCCGCCCTTTAAGCTGCAGAAGGAATGGGCTACCATACCCAAAGCGCCCATCCGCATCATGGATGCGCCCAAGGATACCATCGAAGCCAATGCCATGGCCGGCGAAGAGATTTCGATTGAGAAGAACGATGTGCATTTCACCATGCAGTTTAATCGGGGTCTAACCGTGGTAGTGGAGCAACTGCAGACGCCGAGCTGGAAAGGCCGCTGGAAAAAGTTCATCTACGATTTGGAGCGGTTACACAGTCAGGCGCTCAAAACCATCAAAGAATTAAAGCAGAAACAACTGCCACAACATCAGCTGTGGATCGAAGTGTATATCTCCCGAGAAGATGCCAAAGCGGTTTACCGGGCGACGCCGCACAGCCTGGAAATGGCGCTGCGGCTGTAAATTTTAGGCTCAATTACCTTATTGATCATGAAAATCGAATACCATCATATCTACGCCCACTGTTATTCCGGACCTAATCGTGGTCGTTATCCCTCACTTTTCATACTTCCAGATGACATCGAATCCCGTGGTTCGCTCGTCGCCGCGGGTGGCCTGTAAATGCAGGGATCGCAGGATTTCATATTCCAGCGTCACCCGCTCGGGCACCGCTTCGTCGGAGCGGCTGAAATCAAATTCTCTTTCATAGCTGAGGAACAGATCATTGGTGATATATTTGCCCACCACCACCGTCGCCTGTCTCCAGTTCTGGTCGCCGCGAAACTCGATCACATCCAATTTCAATTGCTGGCGTAAAGAATTGGATAGCTGGCCGGTGATCTGCCAGCTCAAAAGCTGCTTCATCGCCTCGCTGCTCATGTCGGTTTGCTCTTGCCCCTGCTCCAGGTCGCTTTTTTCGCCCTGGGTGAGCAGGTCAAAACTGCGACCGAACAACAGGTAAGAGAGGGCATCGGTTTCGGTGATTTCCAGTCCATCGAGGGAGAATTTCAAGGCCGGATTGAACAACTGGCCGCTCACTGTTAGTTTTAGCGTCTTTTTCGAGCGATCGATACTGCGAAAAACATATTCCGCTTCCAGATCGATGTTGAGATTAAACGTCTCTCCTCCCAGAAACGTCAAAGTCCCGGTTTGAATATCGAATTTTCGGCTGTAGAGGTCATACGTGCCGCGGAGAATGCGGATGGACCCGAACAATTCAACCGGGGGACCCTGTTTCACCAGGTCCAGCGTTCCTTCGATTTCGATATTCATTTCGCGGCTGCGGAGCCAGGTGTTGCGCGGCACTTCGATTTTAATGCTGCCGCGGACGTTTTTGAAATATTTGACCCAGGAAGGCAGGAGAACGGAAACATCGTACGCCTGGCTTATGGTGTCTTGCTGTGAGACCACCAGAAGCGGGCGGTCGGGCAGCAGGATGTCGGTGGGCGTCTGTATCAGGGCGGTGAGATCAAAGCGCGAACGCTCGATCGTCAGTTGCCCCGAAAAGGTCGGCGCCTGATCTTTCTTTTCGATCGTGATGTCACCCCCCAGGGTGATCTCAACCTCGCGCATATCCACCGGCGTGAAATGATCCGGATGCAACGTCAGTGAAAAGTGTTGAAAGGGATGTTCGAGATCTTTCAAGTCATAGGTAACAAATCCTTCCCCTCTCAGGGTGCCGTCGCCGCCCTTGAACGAAAGGTTACGCAGTCGGATGGCCGAACTATCCACTTCCATCCGCATGGCGATCTGGCGGAACGGTTGGCCTAACAGGGGACTGTCGATGCGGTCACCCTGTATGGTCAGAAAACCGGAAGGTCGGGGATGGTTGAGAGTGTTCTCAAGCTGCACCTGGCCCGAGCCCCGGCTATCGATGATCACATCCGGCATAAAGGCCGAGAGAAAGCTGAGCGGCATTTCCTCCAACTGCAATGCTACCCCTAAGGATTTATTTTTATGGATTTGAGGAGAAGGATCGTTCAGGGATAGCCTTAACGGCAGATCGCCTTTCAGGATGAGCGGTGTTCTTTCCTGGTCCATCAGCTGTAAAAGCGCCTGCAAATTTTCATCGCGGAAGACGACATTTGCCGTCAGGCTATCGAAACCAAAACCACCCAGACGGCCTTGCCGCCAGACGCCCCGGCTAATAACCTCCGGGGCTTCGAAGGTGCCCTGCAAATGACTGAGCCAGTGCACCCGCCCCGATAACCGATAGGCGGCCGGGAACAGGGAGCCATAGGCGTCGAGCTGGATATTTTTACATACGAGGTCGAGATCTTGCTCTCCGGCGCGCCGGATGCCGCCATGCAAGGCGATCAGCTGATCCTGGAACGCCAGCGAAATATGCTGCAGTTGCAGCTGGGTCGGCGATAAAAGAATGGAAGAAGAGTCGCTGCCGCCAATCCAGAGTTGATTTTTATACCCCACCTGCGCATCGGTCAGCAAACAGGTAACTGTGCTGTCCTGGCGTCGCAGTTCGGCGCGCAGCCGGGTCCAGACGCTATCGGTAAAAGCGGCCTGACCTTCGAGGAAGAGAAAGTGTTTAAAGACGCGAAGATCGAGATCGACGGAATCGATGCCGGTGGATGGATTCAGGTTGATGCCGTGGATGTTCATGTTCACCTGACCGTATGGATCACTGGACAGGCCGCTGACCTGCCAGCGCCCTCGCAACTGGTCGATGTGAATATCCTCATAGACGGTGTTTTGCAAGGCGAGTCCACCGGTGGTTTGCAGAGAGTCGGGCATGCCGTTCAGACGGCCGTAAAAGGAACCGTCAATATTCACGGCCGGGTTCTGCAACCACTGTTGGATGTAGGTGGTATCGCGCAGATGTCCGTGATAGATAAAATCGAGCCACCCGGAGGTCTGCCGGTCGCCATGGACGTAGAGGTACCCCGAGGGCGCATCGATTCGAAGGCTGTCCAGCCGCATATATCCATCCTGCCAGAGGCCCGCCGCCCGGGCATCATCAACGGGTATTCCCAGGAAAGAGGAGGGAGCGGTGTTCAGGGAAAAATGTATTTGTGCCTCTTCCGGCTGCAATCCGTTTCCGGCGGCGGTCAATTGAAAGGACAGATCGGAATGCAGCGAGTCGTCGGGCAAAAACCCGGCCAGATTGAGATGATGACCGTCGACGGTTAGTTCATATTGCGGAATTTGACTCAGAGCTGCAATGATGGCACGGGTTTGTATCTGCCCCCATGCGCCGTCTGCGTTTATTTCGCTCTGAACTGTATCGGCGCGCAGTGAAACCCGGGCATCGGCATGCGCTACCTCAATGTGCCGGAAACGGCTGTTTTCGAGCGCCACCGACGCCAGCCACTGCGCTGTTTGCGGATCAAATCCTTTGCCGGTCATCTGCAGGCGACCGTTGAGCCGCAGTGGAACGGTATCCGCCTTGTCGATCCAATCAGAGACGGCAAAGCGGTTAAACCCAATGGTCAGTTGCAGGGGCGCATTCGCTATCGGAAGGCGCCCGTTGCCGCTCAGCGTCAGGGATTGCTGCAGTTGGGAGGCATTCAGGCGCCATTGCAACGAATCCTGCGCAAGCGCCGCGGTCAGCTCCATCTGAAGCGTGCGGCTGCTCGGCCATTGCGGCAGAAAGGCGCGCACATCATTCATGTCTAACAACTCTGCAAACATCTTCAGGCGAAAGCCGGCCGGTTTTCCTAACGGCAACTGCATATTCAGATTCAAGGCCGAGCGGGTGGTGGTCAGGACCATGTTTTGCAGATAGAGGCTGTCGCGACGCGCCATGAAAAAGCCGTTGAAATTCTCCACGGCGAAATCGTACTCTTTGAGTCTAAAGCGGCACTCCGATAGGCGCCCCATGGCGATGCCGCTCAGATAACGGACCGATAGTTCGAGGTTTGCATCCTCCACATGCAGCGGCGACGGCATGCCCTGCATTGCCACGCCCCCGTGGGTGAGGCGCAACGATTTCAGCTGCAGGCGCCAATCGCTTTTGGCTGTATCAACGGTAGTGGGGGTCTTGAACAGGCGGTTAACATTCCATTCGCCATCGGGTGTTTGTCTCAGGCAGACGCGGGGCGAATCGATGACGAGGCGGTTGATCTCGATGGTTTTGCTCAATAGTTGCAGGGGCTGAATGCTCAGCTCGAGGCGCGCCACGGACAGGACGGTGTCGCCTTCCATGGTCAAAAGGATATCGTGGCAACTCAGGCCGGATGCCAGTCCGCCGGAAACCCGCCCGACCTGCAGTTCACCCGCAACGGCCTGCCGTGCCCGGTCGAGCACTAATTTCTTCAGCCACTGTTTGAACCAGTTGCTCTGCAGAATGATGGCGGCGACGAAAATTGTCAAAATCAAAACCGTCAATGCAGAGATGGATATTTTTACAATACGTTTCATAGCGTTATTTATTAGCCAAATTCGGGGTTACTTTTCGAACCGAACGGTTTTTTTGCGCTTAAAAAATAATTTATCATATGATCATTAGTTCAATAAATACAATTGCTATAAATATATCATCCCTAACGGGACTTGTTCACTAATGTGTTTCTACAAATATGCCATCCCCAACCTGGAAAAACCAGAATATTTATTGGGCGATTAGGCTGATCGCATTTAAATTTTTAACCACTTTGTAAGAAAATAATTGATAAGAATTTAATCGCTCACTAAAATTGAACGATCACAAAAAAATGTACTTTTTGTGCTTTTTCACTTTTGTGTCCTAATCCACAATATCGAATTTTAACCTTTACCGTGAAACCAAAGCCTGCTATTCGCCGCACGAGGCGCAACCGGCGATTAAAAGGCCTGTCCGACGCTCAGGTGTATCTGCAGCGGTTTTTTGCCCTCACCTACGGGGGTGGCGAAATCCAGACGAATCGGGCCGATGGGGGTGCGAAATCGCAGTCCCCAGCCTCCGGCCACGCGGATTTGATCCAGACGGTGACCGTGCACGCGCGACCAGACGTTGCCGGCATCGACAAAAAATACGCCCGATATGGGGTCTAATAGAGGGTAGCGCCATTCGCAATTTGCTTCGAGCATGCTGTTGCCGCCGACGGGTTTGCCGGTCCAGTCTTTTGGGCCGACCTGGGCGTACTCCCAGCCTCGCATGGACATGGAACCGCCAGCAAAAAATCGGTCTTCAATGGGCGTGAACGGGTCATCGTAAAGCGGTTCCATGCTGCCGATTTTTAAACGCGCCGCCAGGGTCTGGCGTTCCTTCAGCTGCCAGTAGTGGCGGGCTTCGACCACGGCTTTAAAATAATGAAAATCACTCTGAAAACCCAAACCCGAAAAGGATAAATTCACCGCATAATAATTACCGGTTTCCGGATTAAAGATGGGTTTAGAATCATCGTGAGCCAGACCGATATGAACGGTTGATTTATGATACAGACTGATTTTGCTGCTATCGAGCGCCACGGCGCGAACCGCCTCGCTGGCGCGCAGCTGGTCCTGCTCCAGCGTATAATTCAGGTAACCGTCGGTAAAGGTGGCAAATCGTTGCTGCAGGGTCATGTGCGCTCCGAGGCGATCGACGGAAAAGCCTGGTTCCTGCTGACGTAAATAGAACGGATTTATGGACAGACTGGCGCGCGGAAACGGAAAGGCAGCCTGATATAATTTGGTGTTCATGTGAAACGGTTCCAGTTTGGAGTGCTTGGCATAAAACTCGAGGCGACGGGCGCCCCCTAAAAACCGCAGGCGGCGAAGATTGAGAAAGACGCGGATTTCGTCCTCGCGGCTGTATCCGGCCCCGACTTTTACGGTCAGTTTGCGCGCGAGCTGGGTATGAATGCGGACGGGCAAAACCGGCCGCCGGGTTGAATCGAGCAATACCTTGACGGTCACGAACTGGAAAAATCCCAGCTGATAGATTTGCCGCTGGGTGCGCTCCAATAATTCCTGGCTGTAAAGCTGGCCGGGCTGGAATGTAACCTGTTTACGGATCAGCCGCACCGGCAGGGCGCTATCGCCCAGCACCGCGACATGGCCGAAATGGCAAACCGGCCCCACATCGATCTCAAAAGTCAAATCCACCTTGAACTGGTCCGGCGATAATTGCGGGCGGATTTTCACTTCGGTGTAGGCATAGCCCTCATTGTTGAATGCGGTGGTGATTCTCCCCATATCGTCCTGTATCATCTGATCACGAAAACGGACGTTCGATCGGCTCTTTAAGTCGGATTTGACCTTAGCCAGGATGGCTTGCAGGATCGACAACCGTTGCGGATCGCTGCGAAAAGAAAATGATACCGAATCGATCATCACAGGAGATCCCTCGTTGATAATATAGGTAATTTGCAGGCTTTTATTCTGCTCATCTTTATCAACAACAGGCTGTACCTCTACCTGAATAAAGCCCTCACGCTGATAGAACATGATGAGCGCGTGAACGTCGCTCTGCAGACGATTGGCGTGGAATATCTTGGGTTTTTGCCAGAATTTAATCCGGGCCAGTCCGCGCTTGGCTGTTAGTGTTAAATTTTCCGCCAGTTTGCCCGAAGAGAAAGATTGGTTGCCCGAGAATTCGATCCGGTCAACCTCGTATCCCTCCTGAGAAAAGGCGGATGCAGATATCAGTGTGATGATAAGACAAAGAAGGAAGAAGCGGCGCGTATGATAAAGCGACCGAATGCCTGTATTTTGCTTCCGGAGAAGGAACTTCATAATTAAATTTTGTTTTCGGATTATTTGAGATCACGTCACTTTTTGCGATATTTTCTGCTCTTGATGAATTGCCTGATCTTAACAAAGATGATACCGTAGCGGGATGTCAGAAAATTGAACAGGGGCCATCGTGTGGCCCGGCTGCGCCCCAGGCGCATGATGGCCGATTCCATTCGTTCGCCCCATGATTCCCGCCATGATGCAGCGGGCGCACTGCGATCATAGATGGGCGCAACTTTGCCCTCTCGGAGCAGTCTGGCCACGCGTAACGGCGCTTTCAAACCCTTTTTTTGCGTGTGCAGCTTGTGCGTTTGATAGGAACCATTCCTGGTTACATCATCCGCGATCAGATTTCCGGCGGCGATGACGTCCGTCATGACGGCCACACCTTTGTCGGTTCGCACTATCAGCTTTGAGTGGGAATTAAAAAGATAATTGCCGTACTCATCGCGCGTCCAGGCATCGCTGACGGCAATGTCGGCGAACTCGGCCGAGCCGTCGATGCAGGTCTGGCAGCGTTCTGGGCTGTACAAATAGGTCAGATAATTGATGGCGCCGTCCTTGAAATTGGAATAGTGCAGATGTTTAATTTGGCCGTTCTTCAATACCGCCCGTATCTTGCCCGGCCATTCACCGCCGCGAAACTGGAAATCTTTTATCGCACGCTTTTGTATGCCGCGGCAACTTAGCATCTCCGCCGCGACGAACGGCTGCAGGGATGAAGCACAAAAAAGGCCCAGGATGACGTGAATTTTTCTCGCCAGCGGTTTTTCTTCCCGCATCAGCAGTCTCAGTCCGTGGATTTGACAGGGCAGCGCCACAATGGCGTATTTTCCCTTTAACGACTTGATGTGCTGCAGGATCGCGTTCACCGGAATGATGATATATTTTGATTGCTGGCTTTGCAGCAGTTCCTGGTAATTGCGTGCAATGTACACCTGCCCCTGCCATGGTTTTTGCGGATACATGCGGGTGACGATACAGCCGTCCACCTGTTCGCGTGAGAGCAAATCCCACAGCAATGCCGTTATGACGCCACCGCCGGAGCCGGCGCGGCGAATGCGCGGATCGGCCGCATATCCCACATAGGTGCTCTGCAGATGGCCATCGAAAGAACCGGCATCGTCGGGGCGGCCAAAAACAAGCTGGTTGAGGTCGTGGAACGAAACCCGTCCGCCCGGACAGACCCGGGCGCACAGACCGCATTCGGTGCAGGCCTGCGGATTCAACACGGGATACAGCTCTTTATCCAGCGAAATGGCATTGGTCGGGCAGGCGGCAACACAGGTGCCGCAGCGCGTACATAAAACTCTATGCGTGAAAGCTATGCTCAGTTGACTCTTGTCGATGGATGCCATTAAATCCGCCATTCCTGTGCCGTCCTGGTCGCGCTGCGAAAAACGCGCATAAAATTGCCGCCCCAGATTTTTTCAATATCTTTATTACTATAGCCGCGCCGGAGTAGTTCCAGAGTAATATTGGGCATTTGAGAAACATCATAACAGTCGGTGACCCCCCCGCCGCCGTCAAAGTCGGTGCCGATGCCCACGTAATCGATCCCCACCAGCTTGATCACATGCTCGATGTGATCGACGATATCTTTCACCGTAGCCAGGGGACGAGGATATCGGGAATCGATTTCCATAAACTCTGTGCGAAATTGCCGGCGTTTATCCTGATCGGTCATTTTATCCCACGGGCCATATTGGGTATACAGAGCCTTGAGCGCCTTTTCTCTTTCCGGATCGGGCGGCGGTGTTCTAAGATAGTCGCTGAAAAAACAGATTTGCAGTACACCGCCTTTTGCCGCCAGAGCCTTTATCATTTCATCGCTGAGATTACGCGGATGGTTGCACAGGGCTCGACAACAGGAGTGGCTGGCAAATACCGGCGCCCGGGAATGATCCAGTACCTGATAAAATGAAGTATCCGATATATGCGAGACGTCCACCAGCATGCCGAGGCGGTTCATTTCCGTGACCACCTGGCGGCCGAATTCGCTCAGGCCGTCGTGTTCAGGCCCTTTGCCGTCGGTGGAAGAATCGCAGATGTCGTTGTTCCGCGTGTGGCACAGCGTGATGTATCGAACGCCCCGGTCGAAAAAATAGGAAATATGTTTTAAATCATGGCCCAGGGCAAATCCGTTTTCGATACCCATAAAGGCGGACAGCAGCCCCTCTTTTTCATTTTCATAAGCTTTTTCAGGTGTTTGCGTCAATGCGATCATCCCGGGATATTTTTGGCACATTTCCTGGACTTTAAAGAGCAGTTGATTGGCCTTTTCGAAAGCGTTGCGATAATTTTCAGGATTGCAGTCTTTTTGCGCCACAAACAGGGCAAAAAATTCAGCATCCAGGTTGCCGTTCTGCATGCGCGGCAGGTCGATTTTGCCGCTGAAACGCGAGGTCGGATCGTGATATTCACCCACATCCCAACCGCCTCGCTGCATGCGCAGAGGGGTGTCGCAGTGGGTGTCGAGGGTGAAAATATCCCGGTGCAGCTCGCGGCCACGGGTGACCGCATCCTGATCGCTCCCGGGCTGTGCAAGAACAACCAGCGGTATGAGGAGGATGAGAAAAGGAAGTTTTTTCATCGGATCGGATTCCTTAAGGATTTTTTAAGACGCGCGTTTTCACCGGCCGGAGCAGGCCGCTCGAGGGCCGCGGGTCGGTGTTGCGACGGATACAGGTTTCATGGTCGTCTTTAAAAACCTTTAATTATAGTGATTTTAATTAAATATGCAAACTATTTTTTCTACACCGCTTCTCCCTTGAGCACATGCGCCGTGGCGCCGGTGATGCGGACGCGGAGCAGGTCGCCAATCCGATAGGCGCCCGGGGGCAAGATCACCAGTTTATTGCCGTCGGTGCGGCCCTGATAATCGTCCGGCGATTTTTTAGTGCCCATTCTCTCCACCAGCACGTCTTCGACGCGACCGATGGCGCTTTGATTTCTTTTTAGCGAGATCGATTTTTGCAGGGCGTTGAGATGGACGATGCGCGCGGTTTTCACCTCCGCCGGCACGTCATCCGCATATTTTTTCGCCGCTAACGTCCCCGGTCGCTCGGAATATTTAAAGATAAAAGCCGAATCGAAACGCACGCGCTCCACCACCTCAACGGTGTCGGCAAATTCTTCATCCGTCTCCGTCGGAAAACCGACGATGATGTCGGTGCTGAAGGTGATCTGCGGAATTTTTTGCCGAATCTGCTCTACCAATTGCAGGTAAGCCTCTTTGCCGTAGGTGCGGCGCATGAGGTGAAGGATGCGGTCGTTGCCAGCCTGCAGCGGCAGATGGATATGTTTGCATACTTTGGGATTTGCCGCCATCACTTCGAGCAGGCGCATGGGGAAATCCTTGGGATGCGGCGAGGTAAAGCGTACCCGCACGATCCCC